>NZ_JUEE01000027.1:0-47240 GCF_000802135.1 Desulfosporosinus sp. BICA1-9 | reverse complement strand
GAGATTAACTTTATCAAGGAAGAAAGCGGCAAAATGCTGCTTAGCAACGCCGTTGAGATCGGAGGTTGTCTGACGGAAGCCAAAGAGCTGGTACCCCATGGGGAGTGGCTCAAATGGCTGACTGAATCAGTGAGTTACTCCCGAAGCACAGCCAGCAGACTGATGAAAACCTTCCGGGAGTACGGGCCTATCCTCTCCTCCCCCGACGGGGGAGAGAGCTCAAATGGTGCACCGGTGCAACATTTGAACTACACCCAAGGGCTCCTACTGTAGTATAATGTGGTTAATATGGAAATGTTTCCCTGTAAGTAATAAAGCCTGCTTATCTTCTAGAGCTTTTTTACTAACCTCAAGTTCTAAATTCGATTGTGCCAATAACAACATAAGCCGTTTGTTATCTACTAAATTAACTATTTGTCTGATGCTTATTAAAACTTGCATGCTGAGGAGACAAAAGCTATGGTAGAAATTTTCCGGAAAATAGTTGACATAAATCAAAAAATTATATATATTAAAATATAATATGATATTTTAGTATTCAAAGGAAAAGATCAAAGAAATACAATTTAACAAATTCTTTGTCGACCGTAGCGGTACTTGTCCAAGGGGGATAGTGCACGCAGTATTAATACGACGGTCTTTTTTGTTGTTATATCTGGTAAGTTTGCTGGTCCAAAAACTGATAGAGGAGCCTTCTTTAAACAGAATGAAACTTAGCTTCACCCATGCAAATTACCGTGAATTTTCATCTGGTCTGCGCATTGGCAAAGCTTGAGGGGCGAACTTATAAGACGCTACATGGGGCAAACATTTAGATTACAGAGCTGTCTGCAACAAGAACAGATACATCCTGAGTAAAGTTAATCACACCTTGTCCCGTTGAACTCAGATTTTAAGACCGATTCAGATGCCGTTGTGGCCCCTCATGAAAATACTTATATTGGGTCGTAAGGTGAGGTGACGATATATTCAACATTTATACCATGCTTGGGAAGATTTTGTTATAAAGGGGATTACTAATAGTACGATAGCCCAGGTAAATCCTATAATCAAGTTGTCTTGGCAACGTTGCCTGGCGAGAAATTTAAACCCGGAAATGGTTCAAACCGCACGAATTTCCGAACACGGGATAGAGATTCGGAGAAAATATAATCGAAAGCTTATTGAAGTGGCTAAACCTTTTTTGGAGAGACTCTATCAGTTGGTAAAAGGCTCGGGCTTCGTTGTTATTTTACTTGACCATGAGGCCTGTATACTTGAGCTTTTAGGGGACCAATATATCTTAGATCAAAACAGTAATTTTCAAATTGGTGAATTCTGGGACGAAGAGAACAAAGGAACGAATGCTATGGGCCTAGTAAAAATTGAGGAAAAACCACTTCAAGTTTTTGCGACAGAGCATTTTTCCCGAATGAACCATGGGATTACTTGTTCGGGGGCGCCTATCAGGGGAGAAAACGGCGAAATGATAGGAATTCTAGATGTTTCTGGAGATTATCATCATGCTCACGCTCATACATTAGGGATGGTCGTCGCAGCAGCCGAAGCAATCGAGAATTTACTGCGCTTGGAGTCTGCGAATGCGGAAATCGTTCGCGCTTATAATAATGTTAATGCTATCTTGCAGTCTATGTCAGAGGGGCTTATCTCTTTTGATGAAGCAGGAAGGATTACCAGGTTGAATCCGGTTGCGTATAAAATTTTGCATATTAACTCTGAGAGCTACAAAGGTCAATTGATTGGCGATCTTCTAAAAAACTCATATATTTCGACTGTAATGCTTAATGAAGGGCGTACGATTATTGACCGCGAGATTTCCCTCGACACAGGGTACGGGCAGGTGCGCTTTTTGTTTTCAGGGCAACCTATTATTGACAAAAACCTAGAAGTCTGTGGTGGTGTGGCAATCCTTCGGGAAATAAAAAATGTACACCGCTTAGTTAATAGAATAGTTGGGGCAAGAGCACATTTTACGTTCGAAGACATTATTGGACAAAGCGCGTCACTGCTAAAAAGTATCCAAGTGGCTAAGGCTGTTGCAGATAGCATGTCCTCAATCTACTTACAGGGCGAAAGCGGCACGGGTAAAGAAATGTTTGCCCAAGCTTTACACAATGCCAGCCCGGTCAGTCGTGGTCCATTTGTTGCCATTAACTGTGCAGCCATCCCGCGGGAGCTTATGGAGAGTGAACTTTTCGGATATGAAGAAGGTGCATTTACCGGGGCAAAGCGCGGGGGCCGGCCAGGTAAATTTGAGTTGGCCAACGGAGGCACGATTTTTTTGGATGAAGTCGGGGACATGCCATTAGAGACGCAAGTATCTTTATTGCGAGTACTTCAAGAGAAACAAGTTGTTCGTATTGGGGGATTTAAGCCTATTGCGGTTACCATTAGAGTGATTGCGGCAACCAATAGGGATCTGAAGGAAGAAGTTCGGAGGGGTAATTTTCGGGAAGATCTGTACTACCGCCTAAACGTTATTAATATTTCGGTGCCTCCTTTACGTCACCGAAAAGGAGACATCCTACTGTTGGTAGATTATTATATTCATAAATTTTCGCAGCTGCTCCACTTACCACTAAGTGAGCTTGACAGAAAAACTGCTCAAGCGTTAGAGAACTATTTCTGGCCGGGAAATGTGCGCGAACTTTCTAATGCCATTGAACGTGCTGTGAACTTAGCAAAGGGACGAATCATTACGACCGAACATTTACCGGAGTCATTACAAGGCTTAAGCGAACCACCTGCGCAAGCCAAAAGCAATGTCTCCTCCATGGGGGAACTGGAGAAGACGCTAATCATTGAGGCCCTGGACATGGCAGGCTGGAATATTACCCATTGCGCTTCAGCGTTAGGCATCGCCCGTAATACACTTTACCGAAAACTAAGAAAGTACCATATTTCCATCCCAAACGCTTAAATGGGTGTCAGGGCAATGGACAAAATTTGGTAGTTAAAAATACTGACCTTTTAGTCAAAAAGGGCTCTTTCGAAGTCGATCGAAGAGCTCTTTTTTGATTTGTCTGTTAAAACAATGTAACGTTCCAATTTTGAACAATGTATCAATTTTGAGCAATGTTTTATGTGCTCTAATACTCGTACAAGCACAGATCCGTTAATTAAAAACGTATTTTATACTAAATTGCGATAATTAAGATGAATTATAATATTCTAAAGGCAAATTGAGGGCTTGGCATGTTAGTTGCTATATAGGTATATGGGTACAATACAAGGGTACCCAAATAAAAAAATGGGGGGTTTTAAGTTCATGTCAAAAGGACTGTATACCAAAATGATCACGGAAGCCTTAGCAGCTCAAAAAGCAGATTTGAGCGTGATTAAGGCAAAAAGAGGTGGAGCGTTTAAAATTACTGACGCCAAACCGTATGTCGACGCCGTCAACGCGATGACCGTTGGAGAAGGACAAAGTCCTGAAGTGATTCGTCTTCATGTTGATTCTGTGAATGCCCATTATGAAACATTGTTACAACTCACAGATACGGTTCGTCCTGAAGACGATCCCTTCGTCGAGCATTACCAAACTCCACCTATCCTCGAAATCCTTTACGAAGTGGATCCGGCGTTCAGGGGTGCAGTAGAACAGTTCATCGAGGCGATTGCGTCAAATGAGGCTTTGATTGGCAAGGAGTCTTTACGACGCTATGGTGGTTTCTACGGTCCTACATGCGTGGTAGATTTTGCTTTCGTTCCAGGATCAACCAGTAACGTTGTGAACACTATTTTAACCGGCATGAATATGGAGACAAAATATAAGCAAGCCATTTTATCTTCAAAATCCTGGGGAATGAATACCTCTTATGGAATTGGTGCGGCTTTCGCAGCTGCGATCAATGCCGGATCGACGACAGCAAAGGCAGTCGAAGAAGAAATTGCCATGCTGCAACTAGTTTATGATCGCCCGATTGAAGCCCAAACAAAGTTAATGACAGATTTTGGACATTCCTCATTTGACGTCAAGAAATATATGGAAATCTATAAAGAAAGAATGCGCCCGGCGGTTGCAGCCGCGGTTAAGGCGGGAGTACATTACGGTAACATTGTCACCGTACCGGCGTATTGCGTAGGCGATGTAGCCCATCACATTTCGCAATCCATGTTTAACATGTGCAAAGATGACATGACTATGGCTATTATTGAAGCGACAACAGATGTCATGGAGCAAACCTTAAAGTTAGGCTTAGATCAAGGCTACAAGAGTCCTTATGATATTTTGAGCGTTGCAACAGGATCAACGGCTGCTGCCACAACTTACATCCTTGAAAAAGACGCTTTCACCGTACCGATGGTTGTTGATCTTCTTGCTAAACGTTACACAAACTTTGTCCAAAAATTTCCAGATCGCGGGCCTGCGGCTGAACTTCACAATGTAGACTTTATGGACATGATTAACCGTGGTAGTAAAATCTTGAAAACTGGAAAAGTAAAAGGAGTTCAGGTTCAACTAAGTGCTGTTGATGCCAATGAGGTGGTTGCCAATCCTCAGCGCTATACTTACCCTGCGTGCGGAATAACGGTACATTTCTCCTCGCTGATGCGTCTGGCAGATTTCCCTTGTCTTCTGACTAGCGAACCAGTGACAGCAACGTTAATGACCAACATTATCGCCTTAGATCCGACAAAAGCGGGTTCACCTGCAAGAGTTTGCAAAGACTGCGCTGTAGTCAGTTTAGTACAGCGGTGTAACTACTGTAACTGGAACAGTGCTGTTTAACAGCAAAACCGAATGCTCAGAGTAAATGGTAAGGAGAGTTGGAGGCGGCGCCAAAGCTGCCTCCTCTCGTCCCTGAATATTCGTAGCCCTATTGATCATAATCAAAAAAGGGGTGGTTAGAATGGCTTCATTGACTAAGAAATTCATTTCTGAATTAATTGGAACTTGGATGCTTGTTACGGTTGGTGCAGGATCTGCGGCAGTGACCCTGATGTTGGCTGAAGGGGAAAAAAAAGCTTCCACTTTTAATATCGGTATTGGTGCTTTAGGGGGTCTGGGAGATTGGTTAGCCATCGGTTTGGCTTTTGGAATTGTAATCGCGGCCGCCATTTACATCTTCGGACCGGTATCGGGAGCTCACATGAATCCGGCGGTTACAATTGCTCTCTGGATTAGTAAACGGTTTCCTACTGGAGAACTGATTCCCTATCTGGTGGCTCAATTTGTTGGTGCTTCTCTCGGTGCGGTCACAATATTGGCTATGCTCGGCAGCAAAGGGGCAACAGTCGGCGGTTTGGGTGCTCCCGGGCCTTTTCCGGGAATGAGCCTTACCGGCGTCTTCATTGCAGAACTGGTCGGAACGTTTATTCTGATGTTAACCATTATGGGGATTGCGGTCGATAAAAGAGCCCCTCAGGGTTGGGCTGGTTTGATCATCGGACTTATTGTTGCGGGCTTGATTACCACGATGGGAAACATTTCCGGACAAGGAATAAACCCTGCTCGTACTTTTGGACCGGTTTTTGTTGATAGCTTGGTGGGTGGTCCCAACGGTTGGTCAGTTTACTGGATTTATCTTGTAGCTCCCATTATCGGTGCGATCTTGGCGGTCTGGCTTTATGATGGTGTAGTGAAGGAAGATTGAGGGAAAATTGGCTAAATTTGAAAAATGGTTTCTTAGAAGGCAGGCTCCGTCTTTGGGGCTTGCCTTTTAAGAAAGAAGGCTATCGGTAGAAAAATACAGTTAACCGCAACAACAGTTTCCTACTTTGCCAGGGAAAGGTGATGAATGTATGCCGAAATTCTGGGTGAAAACAGGCGCCCGTTTACACCTCGGACAATTGGACTTAAATGGCTCGTTGGGTCGTCTTTATGGAGGTTTGGGCTTAGCTATTGATCAACCCCAGTTGGAGTTAACAGCGGAGAAGAAAAACGGACTTTGCATTGACAGTCCGGATTCTGAGAGAAGCAGGGTTAGGCTCATTGCTCAACAGTATCTCGAACATTATTCCTTACCTGGCGCTAAAATCAACATCATTCAGTCCCTGCCAAGTCACAGTGGTTTGGGTTCCGGGACTCAGCTCGCTTTGGCACTGGGTTTTGCTCTTACCCGTCTATACGGGTTGCAGCCGTCCCTGCTGGAACTGGCAGGGGTGACAGACCGGGAGGGAAGCCGCTCCGGAATCGGGGTAGCGGGATTTGAACAGGGAGGGTTTCTGGTTGACGGGGGAAAACCGACCACGGCCAGGGACAAAATGAATTTAACGGAGACAAAATTTCACGTTCCTCCGCTGCTCACCCGCCTCCCATTTCCTGAGGAATGGGCTGTCATTATAGCTATTCCTAATAAGGAAGAGAAAATGTTTGGTAGTAAGGAAGAAAAGGTCTTTAAGGGTATGTTGCCGATGGAGGAGCATATATCCGGTAAAATTAGCCGGCTTCTTCTTCTGAAGTTGCTGCCCGCATTAATAGAAAAGGACTTGGAACACTTTGGGCAGGCTGTGACTGAAATTCAGGAGTATTTAGGCGACTATTTTACCCCGGTGCAAGGGGGACGGTTTGCTACGGCCCAAGGTGCTCTAGTGGCGGACTACATGTTATCTCAAGGGGCTGCCGGAGTAGGCCAAAGCTCTTGGGGGCCAACGGTATACGGGTTTACGGATCAGAAGAATTTAGCTGCCTTAGTAGAAGGCACTCGCAATTTTATGGATAACCATGGTCAAGTGTGGGTGGCGCGGGCGGTAAATCGTGGCGCAGATTGGGGTTGGCGTTAGTTGTACTAACGGAGTTATTTTTAGATTAGGGGAATCAGGAGAGGAGTATAGGGGCACGATGACTGAACAGGGGAAAAGGATTGAATCAAGGATAGCCTGGGGGATAACAGGAGCCGGACATTTTTTGTCCTCGTGTTTCGATATTCTGCTCGCCATAAAACAGGCCGATGTATTTCTTTCCAAAGCAGCCAGAGAAGTTCTCCCCGACTACGGCTTATTTGAAAAGCTAAAACAGTCCCAATATCGTATCTTTTTAGATACAAGCGCCGGTTCCCGGCCGATTACAAAACTGTATACGGGAGAGTACAAGCTGGTTGTCATCGCCCCGGTGACTTCAAATTCTATTGCCAAGATGGCGAGTGGAATAGCAGATAATTTAATTACGAATCTATTTGCCCATGCCGGTAAGTGTCAAATCCCGACGATATTGCTGCCTTGTGATTCCAAACCGGAAATTAATTCGTTAACACCGCGGGGAGATCAGGTTATGGTCCATGCACGAAAGATCGACCTAGAAAATATAAACCGTTTAGCGGGCTGGCCCGGTGTGACACTGGTTGCCGACCCGGAACAATTAAAATCCCATTTGCATACTTTTCTTGTTTAAACAGAAAATATTATAGACAGCATATGTGCAGCTAAGGCTTCTGCCTGCGCCTAACAGCTGTCTAATCTCTTCCGGAAAAAGGTGTTGTTTCTATGGAGAAATATTTATTGATTACCGGAACTATTGCTTATCGGGCTCTTATAAAATTAATCGAAAAAACAAATCTTGAGATGCTGTTTGAGGTCAAAGCCCTTAAATGCACGGTGGCAGCGCTGATGACGACGGACTTCATCGCGCGCAAGCTTGGCGAGGAGCTTCTTTTAAGCGGAGAGGAAATTATCGTAATTCCTGGTTTGAGTCAAGGTTCCCTGGAACCTATCGTTCAAGCTACGGGCTGCCAAGTCCGGAGAGGCCCGGCTGATTTAAAGGATCTGCCTCCTTTTCTAAAAGGAGAGCAGTACCCGAACCGTTCCACTCCGGAACCCGAACAAGATCAGATGACTTCACCTATCCAGATTCTCGCTGAAATTGTCAATGCCCCTAGGATGAGCCTATCCCAAATTGTAGAAAGAGCTTACTACTACCGGGAGAGCGGAGCCGAGATCATCGATATCGGAGGGGATGTCGATCAGCCCTTTCCCCATCTGCGGGATGTTATCCGAACCCTTAAAGCGGAAGGCTTTAAGGTAAGTATTGACAGCCTCCAAGAAGAAGATATTCTGGCAGCGAATCGGGCCGGAGTGGATTTAGTGCTCAGCTTGAACTCGAACAATCTGGAGCTGGCTAAAATTCTGGATTGTCCGGTGGTGCTAATTCCTGATGATGGGGAAGACTTAAGTTCTCTGTACCGTAACCTGGAGACATTGACCAAGTGGAATACGCCCTGTATTCTCGACCCTATTCTACCTCCTTTGACGATGGGTTTGGTCGAAGGCATCAGCCGGTACCGCAAGCTCAGACGAGATTTTCCGGAATGCCCTTTGCTTATGGGTTTGGGAAATGTGACAGAACTCATTGATGCAGACAGCACGGGAATTAATGCTCTGATGGTTGGTATGGCCACCGAGCTTAACGTGAATTACATCCTTACGACGGAAGTAAGCCACCGGGCCCGGGGCGCAGTTAGGGAAACAAGTCTGGCCCGAAAGTTGATGTATCGTGCCATCACGGAGGGAAGGATACCCAAGCATCTGGATTATAGCTTATTAACCATTAAAGATCCTTTTGGCAATTCGTATGAGGCAGCAGAATTAAGGGAGATGCAGGCGGAGATTAAGGATAAAAATTATCGTATTTTTGTGGATGACCGCTTTATTTACATTTTTAACGCTTTTATTTTCTTTCAGGGGACTTCTGCGCAAGAACTTTTTTCCCGGCTCAGTATTCAAGATTCCAATCATGCCTTCTATCTTGGCCGAGAGTTAGGGAAAGCGGAGATGGCTTTGCGTTTAGGCAAAAAATATGTGCAGGATGATCCGCTGCGTTGGGGGTTATATCAGTGAAGGGAAAGGCAACGGATGCAGGTGAATTATTATGATTCTTGAAACTATCCTTTCGTCTATCAGTCATGATGGTATTGTGAATTTTGCTCCGATGGGCTTGCACATTTCCGATACAGATCTCGAACGCTCTCCAGTCAAACGGATCGTTTTCCGCCTTTATCCAGGTTCACAAACTTACGAGAATCTGAAAGCGACAGGACAGGGCGTTATCAACTTCACGGACGATGTTTTGGTTTTTGTGGAAACAGCTCTTTACTCTGGCTGCCCGCCATCTGTGCCTTCCCAAAAAGTTCGACCACCGAGTATGGCGCATGCGAGTACAATCTGGGAATTTACGGTTACCCGTTTTGATCCATCCACCGAACCGGCTTTCCTAGAGGGAAAGATTGAGCATCGTGAGCAAAGGGGAGGATTTGCCGGATTCTGCAGGGCTCAAGGGGCCGTTTTGGAAGCGGCTATCGCAGCGACCCGCTGGCAATGGCTGCCAATGGGGAAAATAATCGATCCTTGGCCCGTGTGGTTGGAATTGGTTCAGAAAACGGGCGGAAACCGGGAACGGGAGGCATTTAACAAAGTAGGCAGCTTTTTGGTCGGTAAGGGAATTCAGGTGCCGATAGTTTCCGGGGACGGAAGAAAAGCAAGCTTGTGATGAAGCCAAGGGTTAGGGATAGGCGGCAGTTAGGCGCCAGATATATTTAACAGGGAGGGTTTAGTATGAAAAAAATCTTAATTCATCTCGAATCAGATTCTAAAGCGAGTGTCTTTGATCAGATTACGGCCTACGATGCCGGAGCGGATCAGGTGTTGGCCTATGGAGGGGTTCAGCTGGAGGAAGTTGCGAATCTTGTGTACGGGGCAATCTTTACCCGGGGCGGAGAAGGATTGCGCAATACGGCCGTATTTATAGGCGGCACCCAGGTGCCGACGGCGGAAAAGCTGATGAGAAAAGTCCTTGACACGTTTTTTGCGGATTTCCGGGTCTCGGTGATGTTTGATGCCAATGGCTGTAATACGACGGCGGCCGCTTTAGTGCATAAAATTGCTCGGGGGCGGGATCTTAAGGGCAAGAAAGCTCTGATCCTGGCCGGTACGGGTCCGGTGGGGATCCGGGCGGCTACGCTGCTGGCGCAGGAGGGATGTGAGGTATTCCTTTCTTCGCGTCAACTTGCGCGTTCTCAGGAAGTTTGCAAGCACATGGAGGAAAATAACGGTGTAAAAGTAAAACCTGTAGAAGCAGCCAGTCCTGAGGATGTGGAAAAAATCTTAGCCCAAGGAATTAACATTGTGGCCAGTTGCGGTGCCGCGGGTGTGCAACTGCTGGAGCAGGCGGCGTGGGCTTCTGCCCGTTCGCTGGAAATCATTGCGGACATTAATGCGGTAGAACCGTTAGGCGTGGAAGGAATGAAAGTTACGGACAATGGCAAGGAACGGGAAGGGAAAATTCTGTACGGTGCGATTGCGATCGGCAACTTGAAAATGAAAGTGCACCGCGCTGCCGTTCAGGCTTTGTTTGAGCGCAATGACCAGGTTTTAGATTTTTCACTTATTTATGCCTTGGCTAAGAAAATGGAGGCCTAAAAATGTTCCTTCTTGTCGGGGCAAGCATCAGAGCACTGATGGAGTCCGCTGTGGAGTCAGGCTACCCGGTCAGGGGGATTGATTTCTTTGGAGATTTAGACACCCGGCGGTGTGGAAAAACCGTGGGCATCGTGAATGACCTTGGTTTGGCTCCGACCGTGAAAAATTTGCTGCAGGTTGCCCGAGGCTTGACTTGTCAAGGACTGGTCTATGTTTCCGGACCGGAAAACCACCCCGAGGAATTAACTTTCTGGGAGGAGCGTGGCTTGTTGTGCGGGAACGGGGTTTCTGCATTACAGCAGGTGCGGGATCCGTGGCAACTCAGGCAGGCCCTTTCTGAAATTGGGATCGCGATGCCCGAATTTTATCGCGTGGAACAGTGGAGCCCGGATGAGATAGGGAAAAAATGGCTTCTGAAACCCCTGAACAGGGGCGGGGGACACGGGATTGTCGAATTGCCCCAGGAAAAGGTGGATGCTCGGGCGCGGATCTCCGGCTTAGGGGATCCGTCCCGGTATATTGTCCAGGAATATATTTCCGGTATTCCGGCTTCAGTCACCTTCTTGGCGGACGGACGACAGGCGGTTGTGTTGGGGACCAGCCGTCAGTTGACTGGAATACAGGGGTCTCAGCCTTTTATCTATGCCGGAAATATTGTGCCATTCGATAGCTCATTCCTACCGGGGCTGAGGACTTTTGAAGAGGATTTGATCCGCATCAGTCAACACCTTGCCTCAGCTTTTGGCTTAAGAGGGGTTAACACCCTGGATTTTATAGTTAACTCGAGCGGGATTTGGGTTCTGGAATTGAATCCTCGTTGGTCAGCTTCAGTGGAACTGATTGAGAAGTGGAGGGGAGAACGTTTGTTTTCCCCTCATATTGCCGCTTGTAAAGCAAAGGGACAGAATTCGTTCCCCCCCAGCGGAGACAACCGTAAGCCAGTTCACAAGCAGGGCTGGCAAGGTTTTTGGGGAAAAAGTATCGTCTATGCCCAATCCTCTTTCCAAGTCACGGCAGATTTGGATATCCAGTCTCTATACGAGCAGGGAGTGCGCGATATTCCGCCCGCCGGAACCAGGCTGGAGAGCGGCCAGCCCATCTGTACCGTTTTAAGCGGCGCTGCGAGTGATGCCGCTTGTTGGCAAAGCTTGCAAGTAAAGTCAGAATGGGCCCGCCAGGTTTTTGGTGATATCAAGTCATCCGCTGCCCGCTAAACCGCATAAGCAGCAAGTTAGTTTGGACAACTATTGATTAAAGGAGGGGTGCGTCATGGGCATTATTTCCGGTTTACTAATTACCGTGCGAACCGGCCGGCAAGGTGCCACGATGGAGAACGGGAAATTAACCCCGGAATACCTCGAAGAAACCTCGACGCTGGCGATTAATCCCGAGGATTTCGCTGCCCTGGGAATGGCTCCGGGCCAAAGAGCTCGGTTAAAAAGCCCTGATGGTGAAGTCATCGTCACCTGCCGGCCCACGGAAGGGCCGCGCGGATTATTCTTTCTGCCGCTGGGCCCGACAGCTAGTCAATTAATCAGTGGAGAAACACATGGAACAGGAGTTCCGGATTTTAAGGGATTACTCGTAACGTTAGAACCAGAACTTGAATTTTCTCAGCAGACTAATCTAGGGGGTGAGATACGTAAATGAGTATCTATCAGGATGTCGTATGTACTTTCTGCGGGAGTCTTTGTGACGACCTTGAAGTCGAAGTGGCAAACAACAAAATTGTAAAAGTGAAACGGGCTTGCCTAATTGGTCGAAACAAACTTATGCACGCCCAATCAGATTTGGCTTCGGTCCGTATCAACGGTCAACCCGCTACCCTGGATGGAGCATTGAATGAAGCGGCACGGATATTATCAAAAGCCAAATCCCCGCTTGTCTACGGTTTATGTAGTACGACAACCGAAGCGCAGCGTGAGGCTGTCGTCTTGACCGAACTGATCGGGGGAATCGTGGATAACCCTTCGTCCTACTGACACGGTCCGGGCGTTGTTGCCCGCCAGTCAGTTGGACTGGCTTCATGTACGTTAGGCGAAGTAAAGAATCGGGCAGACCTCTTAATTTACTGGGGTTGCAATCCTATGGAAGCCCATATGCGCCATCTTAGCCGCTATTCTGCGTTATCAAAAGGGCTTTTCGTTCCGGAAGGCCGCAAAGGTCGGAAAGTGGTCGTGATTGATGTACGACCGACAGCAACATCAAAACAGGCCGATATATTTTTACAGGTCACTCCTGGACAAGACTTTGAGATTGCCACAGTCTTACGCGCCTTAATCAAAGGTTTACCTTTAGAGGGGCTTAGTGAATCCAGTACCGTCGCTGGTGTACCTTTGTCCAAGTGGCGGGAATTGGTTGCCTTAATGAAGGAGTGCCATTACGGGGTTGTCATGTTTGGAATTGGTCTTACGCAGAGCCGGGGGAAAGAGTTAAATTTGGAACAAATTAATACACTGGTCGGGGAAATGAATGAGTTCACTCGCTTCTATGCTATTCCAATGCGTGGTCACGGTAATGTCAATGGCAGCAATCAGGTTTTGACCTGGCAAACTGGGTATCCCTTTGCTGTGAATTTGAGCCGTGGGTATCCGCGTTACAATCCGGGAGAATTCAGTGTTATGGATCTGTTGGTTCGACGGGAGGTAGATGCCGCCCTAATCATTGCTACAGACCCTGGGGCTCATCTTCCTAAAGCTGCAGTTGAGCATCTTAAAAATATTCCCATCATTGTCTTGGAACCCCATGAAAATTGGACTACCTCATGGGCCAACGTAGTGATCCCTGTAGCACCTGCAGGGGTAGGGGCTGCAGGTACGTTTTACCGGATGGATAGCGTGGCTTTGCATGTTAAGAAGTTGGTGGATTTCCCGTTTCCTTCCGATCTAGAGGTGGTAAAATCCATAAAGGAGAGAATAACGGATGTTAAAGATTATCAACGGGCAAGTTTATGATCCAGCAAACGGGGTCAGAGGAGAGCTAAAAGACATCTGCATTGAGGGCGGTAAAATTATCGCAGAGCCTCACTTTCCTCAAAACCACAAGGGCGATATTGAGGTGATCGATGCCGCTGGATGTGCCGTGATGCCGGGTGGCGTCGAGATTCATAGCCACTTAGCGGGCCCGAAGGTAAATACCGCACGCATGATGTGTCCGGAAGACCACTATGATCATGTTCATTCCAAGACGCTCGCCACGCGCTCGGGAACGGGATACACAATTCCAAGTACATTTTTAACGGGCCAGTTATACTCGAGGCTTGGTTATACGACAGTCTTCGAAGCGGCTGTTCCGGCCTTGCTGGCCCGTCATGCGCACGAAGAACTTCAAGATACACCCTTACTTGACGCGGGTTTTTTTACGCTCATGGGCAATAACTACATGATGATGAAAGTCCTTGGTGAACCTGAGTCTGAGAAACGAAAAGAGCGACTAAGGGATCTTGTAGCTTGGCTTTTACGGAGCAGCAAAGGATATGCTGTGAAAATTGTGAACCCGGGTGGCATCGAAAGCTGGAAATGGAGCCAGGGTTCGGTCAATCTCGATACCCCCGTTCCTCCGTTTGGCGTGACGCCGCGACGGATGCTCTTGGAATTGGTTGACGTGGTGGAGGAGTTGCATCTGCCCCACCCCATACACCTTCATTCCAATCACCTCGGCGAAGCCGGAAATGTGCAGACGACGTTGGAAACCATGCGTACGCTTGAAGGCCGCCGCGTACATTTGACCCATATGCAGTTTCACTCGTATGGCGCAACAAAAAAAGGGGGCATTGCATCAGGAGCGCCCCAGATAGCGGAGTACCTAAACCAACACCCTGAATTTACGTGTGACGCTGGGCAGATTGTTTTCGGTCCAGTGACCACGATGACTGCGGATTCTCCCATGCAATTCCACCTTCACCAGTTAACCGGCAACAAGTGGGCGAATGCAGACGTTGAGATGGAGTCGGGGGCAGGCATCGTTCCCTTAATCTATCGCCCGAGCAATCTGGTAAATGCCATCCAATGGTCCATTGGCTTAGAACTTCTCCTGTTGGTCAAGAATCCGTGGCAGATTTTCCTGACGACTGATCATCCCAATGCGGGACCGTTTACAGCTTATCCACAAATCATCCGCTTACTTATGGATGCAGACTATCGCAGGGCACGGATGGCAGAACTAAACCCGAAAGCTGTTCGTTATACTTGCTTGGCGGAATTAGACCGAGAATACACGCTCGATGAAATCGCCATCATTACCCGTGCCGGTCCGGCAAAAGCTCTGGGACTTTACCGTAAAGGGCACTTGGGGGTTGACGCTGATGCGGACGTGGCCATTTATCGGCTTCAACAAGATAAGGAAGCGATGTTTTCTCGCCCAGCCTATGTCTTAAAAGATGGAGAGGTTATCGTTCGCGAGGGACAGGTGATCAAGAATGTTAGGGGCCGGACACTATTTGTCCAGCCTGAGGGCTCACAGAAATTGCCTCCAGATCTGGCTGATGATTTTGCGAAATTCTACTCGATTGCGCTCTCGAATTTCGCCGTCGAAGAAGAGTATGTTGAGCGCCCGGAGGTGATCCCATGTATTTAAATGGTGTAGAAATCGAAGAAACGTTCGCCGAGGCGTTTACGATGCGTGGCACAAGAGTGACAGTTACTGCGGTAAACGAACGATGGGCTCGCTACGCCGCCTTGGCAGCCACCGGCTTTGCGACGTCAGTTATCGGATGTGGGGTCGAAGCTGGGATTGAGGGACCTACAGCGAGTACGCCGGATGGCCGGTTCGGCTTGGATTGCCTCTTTTTTGCCTTCTCGAAAGAAGACATGGAAAAACACCTTATCAAACGTATCGGTCAGGCGATTATGACCACCCCGACTTCAGCCTGCTTCGACGGAGAATTACCGGAATTTCAGGGGCAAGGGGATACCTTGAACAAAGTCAATATCGGAGGAAAGCTGCGTTTTTTTGGAGATAGTTATCAAGCGAGTAAAGTTATTGGAAATCAGCGCTATTGGCGGATTCCAGTTATGGATGGCGAATTTTTAGTCCAAGAGGAGTTCACCGTAGCCAAAGCGATTGGCGGCGGGAATTTCCTTATCTTGGCTGAAAGCGCGGAGGCAGCCCTTCTGGCCGCGGAAGCTGCGGTAGAGGAGATGCGTACCATTCGTGGTGTTATCCTTCCCTTCCCGGGCGGTGTGGTCCGCAGTGGGAGTCAGGTTGGGTCAAACTACAAATTTCTTTCCGCCTCGACGAATACAGCCTATTGTCCAACGATTCGAGGACGCCTTGATAGCCTGCTTCCCGATGGAGTCAATGCCGTGCTGGAGATTGTCATCGATGGACTTACCTTCGAGGCTGTGAGCCGGGCGATGCAGGTGGGGATCAACGCAGCGACTCAAGTGCCGGGCGTCCAGAGGATTACCGCAGGCAATTACGGAGGACGTTTGGGTAAACATCATTTTCATCTCCAAGAGATCTTGATTTAAGAGTTAAAAGGGATAGGGGGTAAGGCATGAAAACGCAAGTGACACTGGTTCTGAAAAAAATCCCCTCTGTGCCGGTGGAAGCAGAAAGTATCAACCCCGAGAATGTCACCGAAAAAGGAATTCAGGAGATCGAAAGTATGCTCCTGTGGTGTGGAAATCGCCAAGCAAGGGTCGGCGACTACTTTGATGTCGAGATTGCATCGCTCGAAGAGACTAAGAACGGTGTTGCTGATCCTGTGTTTAATTCGTCTAACAAAGGCCAAAAGAATTTGGCAAAGCTTGTGTTACAGGGAGACCTTTCCAAATTCAAGCGGCTTGGGCAAGGCATGGCCGCAGGGGAAATGGTGATTCAGGGGTCGGTGGGTTTCCACGCCGGAGCGCTTATGCGTGGAGGAACCCTTGTGATTCAGGAAAATGCCGCTGATTGGCTGGGTGCCCATATGGAAGGCGGGCACATTCGGGTGAAAGGTTCAGTGGGTCATTTTGTCGGATCCGCTTATCGAGGTAAAACGAAAGGAATGACAGGTGGCACGATTCTGATTGGGGGTAATGCTGGGCAAATGCTTGGAGCGCGCATGGCCCGAGGGCTCATCGCGGTCGAAGGAGATTGCGGAGACGTGCCGGGATTTGGCATGATGGCGGGCACGATTCTCATTCAAGGAACTCCAGGGATTCGGGTCGGTGCGAAAATGCACCGCGGCACCGTGATTCTTTTTCAGCCGAAAGTTCTTCTGCCCACGTTTTATTACAATTGTACCTATAAGGTTCCCTTTTGGAGTTTATTGTATAATCAACTTATCCGGGAAGGCTTCTCGCTGCCAGCTTCATCTCAAGACGTGTCCTTTCGCCGCTACAGTGGTGACGCTAATGAAGGGGGAAAGGGGGAAATTTTAATATGTCTTTGTCATTAAAAACAGTGCCTGAACTTAGCCCCAATCAACAAGCGCTTCCGATCGTCCAAGACCTCATCGCTCGCCGTGAACAGCTTCAGGTGGCAGTCCACCTAGTCAGTGGGACCACGGTGATTGACTGCGGGATCAATGCTCCAGGGGGGTGGGAAGCAGGGGTCGCCTTCGCTTCGATATGCCTGGGGGGCCTCGCACAGGTGAAGATGCACTGGGCAGATTTTGGCGGGTTGCGCTGGCCTGCGGTCGAAGTAGTAACCGATCATCCCATCCGTGCTTGCCTGGCCTCCCAATATGCCGGCTGGTTTATTAAAAAAGACAAGTTTTCGGCTATGGGATCCGGGCCTGGGCGAGCTGTGGCTCATACAGAAGAGCTGTTTGCCAAGTTAGGCTATGAAGATCCCTCCCCGGTTGCCATCCTTTGCTTAGAAAACCGCAAACTTCCTACTGAAGCGGCTGTGGAGATGATCGTTGAGAAGTGCGGGTGCGAACCGTCTAATCTCTATATTTTAGTCGCGCCTACAGCGTCGCCGGTTGGTTCGGTCCAAATCGCGGCTCGTGCGGTGGAAACCGGTTTGCATAAGCTCATGGCGCTGGGGTATGACCTGGGAGCTATTGAAAGCGGATGGGGCATTTGCCCGATTCCGCCGGTTGCTGCCGATGATCTCAAAGCTTTGGGTCGAACAAACGATGCCGTGCTTTATGGCGCTACCGTTCATTATCATCTGCGCGATGACGACGAGAAGCTGGCCTCTCTAATTGGGCAGATCCCGTCACTGGCCTCGCGTGATTACGGCGAACTGTTTGGGAAACTGTTCGAGCGGTATGGCTCGTTCTATGACATCGATCCGCTCTTATTTAGTCCGGCGGAAGTGTGGTTGAGTAATCTGCAAAGCGGTCGTTCCTTCCATGCCGGTTCTGTCCGTTCAGACCTGCTAACCTCGTCTTTTGGGCTTGAAGCGCAGGACAAAGATAGTTAAAGCAAGAGGGGACAAAAATATGCGTCAAAGAGTGCGGATGGGGATCATGGGAACAGCAAAAGGACCTCACATACAAGCTTTAGCCACAGCCCTGCAAAACAGAGGTGCAGAAGTTAGCTTCGTTTCCCCTCAGCGCCTGACATCGTTTATCCCGGAGCCCGCAACCATCATCACGGGCTCGGATGGGTCTCGAAAAAACCTCGGGGATCTGGATGCCTTGCTTGTCCGTTCGCTGCCTGGCGGATCCCTGGAACAAGTGATTTACCGGGTCGATGTACTGCATCGGTTGGAAAAACTCGGCTTAAAAGTCATTAATCGGGCTGCAGTCTTGGAAAAAACAGTTGACAAGTTCTATACGTCTGCTTTGTTAGCCGATGCGGGCTTGCCGGTACCCAAAACCGTCGTGACCGAAAGCTTCGATCAGGGGATGGAAGCTGTGAGGAAGATGGGGGCAGTGGTTGTGAAACCCCTTTTTGGCTCCCTCGGAACAGGCATGGTCATGGTCGAGGATCCGGAGGTGGCTTACCGCGTTTTTCGAGCCCTGGAGATGGGGCGCTATGTATATTATTTACAAGAATTTCTACCGCATAATAATGAAGATTACCGACTCTTTGTTGTCGGTGGGGAAGTAATCAGTGCGATGCGTCGCCGTGGAGAAAATTGGAAGACTAATATCGCCTGCGGTGCGATTGCGGAATACGTAGAACCGGATCCCGTCCTGAGCCAGTTAGCCCTTAAAACGGCAGAGCTTTTAGGAGCAGATTACGTTGGTGTAGATATACTAATCAGTCACGGGCAACCCTATATTATTGAAGCCAATGGGATTCCAGGCTGGACTGGCCTGCAATCGGTGACTAATGTCGACATTGCCGGGGTTCTGGCAGAGTATGCCATTCGTCAGGTGCAATTGGTGATTAATAAAGATTAGAAGGCGAGAAAGAATGCCAAAGGATGATTTTTGTTGGGATATTGCTTGGGCTGCGCAAGCGGCCTGCATCTTAGAAGCCAATGCGCCTAAAGTGGGGAATGTAAACCGTTTGAATGATTTTGCGGACTGTTCCCTGGAAGATTTCCAGATGAGTGCGGTGGCTATTGCCGAGCCGTTGGGTCGGGTTAAAGCGCTTGGGGTTGGACAAACCATCCGAGCGGCGATCCAGGCAACGCGCCAGGCGGTTCCGACGAATACAAATTTAGGGATGGTCTTACTTCTGGTTCCTTTGGCGATGGCCTGGAGCCTGATGGAACAAAGTTGCGAGGAAAAGAATGGCGCTGGGGAGAAAAAAGAGCCGCAGCGTGAGGGCTGGGCGAAGGAGATAGCCAATGTCCTCACGGGGCTTACGGCGGAAGATACCCGCTGCGTCTATGAAGCCATTCGCCTAGCTACCCCTTCAGGCATGGGGCACTCGGAAAGCCAGGATGTTTACCAGGAAAATTCCCCGGATATTACATTATTGGAAGCCATGCGTTTAGCTGCTGGCTGGGACATGGTTGCCCTAGAATATGTGAACCAGTTTCATACGGTCTTAGAGGTGGGGCTTCCGGCCTTGGAACGGGCTCTGAACGCCGGTCTATCTTTACCCCATGCGACTGCCCATACACACCTCTTCCTTTTGAGCCAATTCCCGGATACACTAATTGCCCGCAAAGTGGGTTTAAGCTTAAGTGAGACAGTTCAAGCGAGGGCTCAAATGATTTGGGAAGAAGGAGGGTGGCGGACAGATGCCGGACGGGCGCAGGCCGCAGAGTTTGATGCCTGGTTAAGAGAAGATGGGCATCACCTGAATCCTGGCTCGACAGCGGACCTAATTGCAGCCATCCTTTTTGTTTTATTTCTAGAAAATGGGCTCGGGCTTTGGAAGAAAAACCGCCGGGGCAAGGTGAACTTGCAAACGAGTGAATAAATAACAAGGAGTGGGTTCCTATGGGCATATTTTTAGACTCTCCTTTTTTGGCATCGGCCCCTTTGCTCTTGGTCAGTGTGGTTAATCTGGCGGAGGCGAAGGTTGCGTTCGAGGGAGGTACGGATGTCCTTGATATCAAGAATCCGGCAGAAGGAGCTTTGGGTGCTCCACGTCCCGGGGTTATTGCAGACATATGTCGAGTATACAAAGGTAAAAAGCCAATTAGTGTAGCCCTAGGCGAATTTCCGGGAAAACCCAGTGCAGCGGCTTTGGTCGCTATGGGAGCCGCCCAGTTCCAACCGGATTACCTGAAAATAGCATTTCTCGCTGATGCAACGCGCGCGGAGATCGTTACAACCCTTCAGGAAATAAGGCTGGGGGTGGCGTATGTTCAGCCGGAAGAGATACCCGTGGTTGCCGTGGCTTATGCGGACACCCTGCCTTCCGCGTCTTGGACTTTAGAGGAATTTACTACTTTCGCTCAAGATGGCGGTGCTCAGGGCTGTCTTGTGGATACCTGGGAGAAAAACGGAACGTCTCTGCCGAATTTTTTATCCAGGCAACAAAGCGCAGAATTTATCGCTAACTGTCACGATCGCCAGCTTTTCTGCGGTTTGGCCGGATCTTTAAAGCCTGAAGAAATAGGTTCTTTGCTCACCTTAGGTCCGGATATTATTGGGGTGCGTTCGGCTGCGTGTGGAGGAGATCGCTTGCGGGGGGAGGTTACTTCTCAACGGGTGACTGGACTAAAGGCACTTTTTTCCCAAAAGAAGTAGGGGTCTTTGGCCCCAGATAGACGCCCTGCGTGTGACCGGTCTCTAAAAGTTCAGCAAGTCGTTCCGGATAAAGACCATTCAGAAACCAAACCGGAAGATTGGGCGAGAGAGCTTCATGAAAATAAGCGTCGACGTCCGGTTCTTTGACCTCTGGATCAATATCAACGCTCTTTAACAAGACGAGGAGCGCAGCATCCAGCCGTTTGGCAAGATAGGCCGCGATGGAATCTGAGGTGACGCTCCATGACCGGGGTAGGTCCTCCGGTGGTACGAGGCTTATGTAACGGGAGCACAGGAGGATCTGGGGGCTAGAGGGGAAGCTCGATTGCTGAAAAGACACTGGAGCGGCGAGGTCAGTTAATCTGCTGCCGGGAATAAACGACTGAAGGAGGTAAGCAAACTGATCCATGGCTAACAAGGCCATAAAATGACAGGTCGGCTCACTGAGGTTTAATCGTTCTCCATAGTCGCGGACACTGTCTGCAAAGGGTCCTCCGCCGGGTACGATGAGCAAAGGGTGTTTTGCGGAAAAACATTGCAGGATGTTTCCGAGTGGCTTGAGGGCTTGGCCGTCTTCCTGGTAAACCAAACTTCCCCCCAGTTTGATGATGATGGGTTTTTGCAATAAAATCATCCTCCTGTCATTTTTTTTAAGAGATGCGTTATTATTAAATATGTTTAAATCTTTTACTTATTGTAAAGGAATTCGTGTGTTTTGCCAAAGCCAAGAGTTTTTGAGGAGGTAGGGATTTTTGCGAGTCTTAATCTATGAGTTTTTTTCTGCTGGTGCAATGGACGATAACGAAGATTTGTTTTTATTGGGATTTTCTATGCTCAATGCGGTTCTGAGCGATTTTATTGAGCTCCCTGGCTTGGAAATTTCCACGGTCCTTCAGTCTCGCGTCAAGGATCTCATGGTCCAAGTCCCTTATGCCAGTCGGATACACATTTCTTGGACTGGGGAGGGGACTGGAACATGGCTTGATCAATATGAGGAAATGTTGGAATGGTGTGATATTGTTTTAGTGATTGCTCCTGAGACCGACGGGCTTTTGGCCAGGCTCATCGGTGCAGCCGAAAGGAAAGGAAAGAAGGTGCTGGGTTCAACCGCCAAAGCGGTGGCCCTGGTCAGTGATAAAGCGGAAACCATAAAATTATTGGCAAGCCAGGGCTTACCCGTTCCGTACACTGAGAGGTTGACATGGCCTTTGCCTTCTCACTGGCAGGCCAGGATTGTCGAACGTTTTCCCATGCCGATCGTGCTTAAACCAGTGACCGGGGCCGGAGGGCAGGGGGTTATGGTTATCAAAGATCCTGTTCGCCTAGACCGAGCCGTGAAACAATTTGAAGGGGTATCAGGCCCCACACCTTTTCTGGTACAAGAGTATATCTCAGGAGAGGCGGTGAGCGTCAGTTGCTTCGTCACGGCCGGCCAGGTGCTGCCATTAAGCTTGAATCGTCAACACATAGCTCAGGATGAAGAGCTTTATTTCCAAGGGATTACGATTCCCTATCAGCATCCACAGGCCCAGGATGCCCTTGACATTGCCAAGCGTGCCTGCGAGGCGGTAGATGGACTTGCGGGATTTGTTGGGGTTGACCTTGTCCTCGGCGTAACGGGGCCTGTGATCATGGAGATCAATTCCCGAATTTCTGTGGCCTATGTCGCGTTGAGAGAAGTTGTTAAACGGAATTTAGCCCAGGATCTTTGGCTTACCTGTCTGGAGCAGCGCTTACCGGCTCCACCTGAGCTAAGCGGAACATTTACATATCGAGTGGGTTCATAAGGCGAAACGTACGCAAATCTGAAAACCCATTGTGAAGGTGAGGGGTAAAGAGTGTCTATTTTTATGGGTTTGGACATTGGCGGAGCCAATACCAAGGTGTGTTGGTTGGAGATGGAGAGTGGTCGGGTTGTGCGAGCCAAAGGCGATTCTGTTTACCATGAGGTGTGGAGAGACCCAGAAGGATTGCGAGGCGTATTAGAGGACTTCAAGTACAACTGGAAAATGGGAGATGGCCAGACGCTTCAGGGCGTTGCTCTAACTATGACGGCAGAACTGTGTGATATTTTCAAGTCCAAAGCGGAAGGCGTTATCACAATTCTTCGTTTGGTTGAGCAAGTTTTTACCGATGTACCCATCTACGTTTGGACAACACGCGGGGTTTTTGTTAGCCCGTCTCAAACGAGAGAGAAACCACTGGAGGTGGCGGCAGCGAATTGGCTGGCCAGTGCAACCGCCTTGGCCCGAAGCCCACTGGTCAACGATGAAGCTACGTTACTTGTCGATATGGGCAGCACGACGACAGATATTCTGCCGCTGGTTCGAGGGGAGGTTGTGGCCAAAGGGCGTACAGATCTCGAACGTTTATTATATGGGGAACTGGTCTACACAGGGGTGCTGCGAACCCAAGTCCAAGCGATCGTTGATTATGTACATGTAAATGGCATGCCATGCAAAGTGACTAGTGAATATTTTTCGATTACCGCGGATGTGTATCGATTGTTGGGCTTGATTAGGGAGGAGGATTATGATGTCGCTACCCCAGATGGCGGGGGACGGGATCTTACAGCCTGTGCCCAACGTCTTGCGCGTGTGGTTGCTGCCGACCCCGAGGAATTCGGTCGAAATGGCGTTTATGCGCTGGCTCGATTTATTCAAGAAAAACAGATCCAGCAAGTGCTGGATGGGATCTGGCAACTCCTTTCACGAATGGAGCAACCATGGCCAAAACGGTTAATCATGGCCAGTCAGGGCGCATTTCTTCTGAAAGAAGTAGCCAGACGTTTAGAGTGGGAAGCGATTCCCTGGTGGGAGTGTATCCCGGGTGCACAGGAAAGCTATGCGTTGACAGCCTTTGCGGTGGCTCGGCTATTGGCTACCCAACTGGCAGCTTAATTCAAAAAAAGGATGTTGAATATGAATAAAAAGCCATTCCGAATCATTCCCGCTTTGGACCTCAAGGCTGGAGTGGTTGTGCACGGGGTTCGGGGCGAGCGGGAAAAATATCAACCAATAGAGAGTGTTTTGAGCAGATCGTCGGAGTTCTCTCCCCTTGTGGACGCATTTGTTCAGCAGTTGGGGCTTCGAGAGTTTTACGTTGCAGATCTTGACGCAATCATGTCTTCCCTGAAGAAGGATCATTTGCATTTTGTGGCGCGGAAAAATGCTGAAAGGGTAAATCCTCTCGAACAGCTTTCGTTTATGGTGGATGCGGGAGTTTATGACGTTGACGGGGTTGGAAAAGTATTAGAAGCCGGAGTTGACTATGTCATTATTGGCACGGAGACTTTGCCTTCGCTTGAGATATTACATGAGATCATTAACCGCTATGGAGCAGAGCGACTTGTGGTTAGCCTGGATATTAAGGATACCAAAATTATGAGTGCTGCCTTGGAAATTACCCGTCTTACCCCTCCACAAGCTTTAAGGGAACTTAGGGAGTTAGGCATTCAAAATTTTATATTATTAGAACTAAGTAAGGTGGGCACGGGTACGGGGCTAAACAAAAGGCTAATTAAAGAATGCTTAACCGTCTTGGGTGCACAGCCCCATAAAACGATAGGTTCTTTAATCCTGGGCGGAGGAGTTTCCGGATCTGAGGATTTGCGCTGGTTAGCACAGGTGGGCGTTGCGGGAGCGATTGTGGCGACCGCTCTGCATGATGGCCGACTTACAAGAGAAAAACTAAACCAACTAATTAATTAATTGTAAACATAACCCAAAAGTATTAATGAAACTGTCCGGGTTTAAAGGGGAAACAACGATGATATTTTTGCTGGACAATCATGATTCTTTTACCTATAACCTCTACCAATACTTCGGGGAACTTGGAGAGGATATCATTGTCAAACGCCAAGACGCAATTACGATAACAAATATCGAAGCTATGCATCCTGATTTGATTGTGATCTCGCCTGGGCCCTGTACTCCGAGTGAATCCCCACTTTCCTTAGCCATCATCGAACACTTCAGGGGGCAAATTCCTATTTTGGGAGTATGTCTCGGTCATCAAGCTATCGGACAATTTTTCGGAGGAAAAGTGGTTCAGGCCAAAAGGCCTATCCACGGAAAAACTGCACCCATCCTTCATGATCAGCAGGGGGTCTTCACTGACCTTGTTAATCCATTGGAAGTGACCCGCTATCACTCACTGGTCATAGAGCGATCTACCCTTCCGGAGGAATTACTAATTACTGCCGAGTCAGCTGATGGAGAGATCATGGGCATACGTCATAAAACCCTCCCCATTGAAGGAATTCAATTTCATCCGGAAGCGATCTTAACCCAATCCGGACATCATCTGTTAAAAAACGCCCTCCAAAATGCCAAAATGTGGCGACTGCAGCATGCTGCAGCTCCATGGATTGTCAAGCCACTCTTCGTTTCAATTCCCCCTTATCTCTTATTTTCAGTCTTTAAAGAAAAATCATCTCCATTTTTTTTGGATAGTGGAAACGATTACAAAGAGCTTGGCCGTTATTCCTATCTGGGATCATCCCCTTTTTTAGAAGCGACAGCCTATCCCGATCAGCTTGAGCTATTTTGGACGAACCGCTCACACCGGGAAATAATTCCACTTCATAAATTCGAAAGTTTGAACTTTCTTAACGATGCACAGAGTAAATACCACGTGCGTCGTTCCCCTTTTCCCTTCTCCGGTGGCGCCGTAGGTTTTTTAAGCTACGATCTTAAAGACGAGCTTGAATCGCTTCCCAATGATACCGCCGATGACCTAACCCTACCCCTTTGGCGTTTTGCCTGGTATGATGGAATTGTGATTTATGATCACTTTCAGGATAAATATTGGATCACAGCCTGCGGTATTGACGAAGACGGGACATGTCATGCCGATTTAGCGCAGGAACGTGTCGAAAGCTTAGAACAGCTCCTCTACCCATTTGTTCCAGAGCAACTTGGCGAACCAGAGGACCTCATGAAGATGACAAACTCTTCCCTCTCACCCTTTTCCCCCATTACCCCCAGCGTCTCCCATGCCCAGTATCTAAATGATTTGAAACGCCTCATTGACTACATCTATGCTGGGGATATTTATCAAGCCAATCTAACCCAACGTTTTTCCATGACTTGGACAGGGGATCCTTGGGATCTTTATTCCCAACTTCATAGACAAAACCCCGCTCCCTTTGCTGCATTTCTGCCTTACTCGGATTTTCAAATACTTTGCAGTTCTCCCGAGCGCTTTATCCGAATTCAACCGGACGGACAAATCGAAACGCGCCCGATTAAAGGGACTCGCCCCCGCGGAAAATCAGAGGCAGACGATCAGGCTCAAGCCTTTGAGCTTCAAAATAGTCCAAAGGATCGTGCGGAGCTGACCATGATTATTGATCTGGAACGAAACGACCTCGGGCGAATTTGCGAATTCGGAACCGTTAAAGTTCCCGATTTAATAAAACTTGAAAAATATCCGACCGTCTGGCATCTAGCCTCGACCATTACCGGGCAACTAAGGCGTGGTCTCGAGCCCAGTGATATTATCCAGGCTGTTTTCCCCGGTGGGTCGATCACCGGAGCTCCCAAAATTAGGGCGATGGAGATTATTGAAGAATTAGAGTTATACAAACGGGGGCTGTATACAGGAAGCATCGGTTATATGGGCTTTGATGGCGCGTGGGACTTTAATATTGTCATCCGAACGATTTTGTTAAAAAACGGCAAGGCTTATATTCAGGTTGGGGGAGGGATTGTGGCAGACTCGATCCCCGAAAGTGAGTATAACGAAACGCTTGATAAAGCTAAAGCCCTGTTCAGGGTTCTGAAAGGACGATTAGATAGTTAAAGTTAAAAGGGGGAAATATAAGTTGTGAAAATAACAGTAGAAAGGCGGTTAATGCTGTTTGTGGCTTTAATTGCAGTATTAAACGTCGGAATCACGAGTGTAATTTTTTACTATAAATCCAATGAACTTTTTCTGTTAATACTGATCGTGTTTTCCTGTCTCTTGGGGTTTGTCTTTGCCAAAATGATTTCTAGGCCTTTAAACTCTTTAACAAATCTTGTTATTCAAACGGCCAGTTTGGATTTTACGACAGAAGAAAGTTTGTTTAAAAAATTAAATAAAAGAAAAGACGAAATAGGCTCAATGTCCAGCGCCTTATATGAAATGGGCGGTGTATTACTGGACATGATTGATCAATTGTTAACATCATCCAATAGCATTAATGAAAATGCCCGGTTATTGCATGTTTCGGCAGAACAAGTAGTAGAGCATGCCAATGAAAATTCTGCGACGACGCAGGAACTCTCAGCCGGATTGGAGCAGTCGGCTGCATCTGCAGAAGAGATTTCGGCCGCTTCAGAGGACGTTAAACAAAAAATGGATTCCATCACGGATAAGGCTAAAAATGGAGCCGACATTTCGAAAGAAATAACCATTAAAGCATCTATACTGAAACAAGATGCTTTAAATTCCAACGAAACAGCTCAAACCTTGTACCAAGATGTTAAAACAAAAATGGAGGCTGCTCTCCAACAAGCTCAGACAGTTTCTAAAATCAATCTTCTTACTGAGACAATTCTGAGAATTGCGGAGCAGACGAATTTGCTTTCGCTTAATGCGGCTATTGAAGCTGCACGGGCAGGGGAGGCCGGACGAGGTTTTTCGGTAGTCGCTGATGAAATCAGGAAATTAGCCGGACAATCATCGCAAACGGTTGTGGATATTCAGAAAATGATTGAATTGGTTACGACTTCTATAGATAGTATGACGCTTGGTTCCCAAAAACTACTCGAATTTGTTGACAAGAATGTAAAAAGCGATTACCAAAAGTTCATTGATGTTAGTGAACAATATAATCACGATGCGGTAGTTATTAACGACCTCATGGCAGATATCAATGTAACTGCTGAACAATTGGATCTTATTGTTACCGGAATTACGATGACAATCGCCGAAGTCGCCCGGACCATCAATGAGGGAGCGAGCGGTGTGCAGGAAATTGCCGGAAAAACGGGCGAAATTGTTTACCAAATTAATGATGTAAAAACAGCCGCGAATAAAAATCTTGAAAATGCTATGATCCTAAAGGGAATTCTAAACAAATTTAAGATTTAATAACCTCGGAGGTGTTACATCTTGTTTCGATTGGTCTGTCTCGATGTCGACGGTACATTAGTTGATACAAATATGAGGATTCCTCCTCAGGTTGTTAAAACATTAATACGTCTTCAAACGCGTGGAACTATAATAACCCTTGCTTCAGGAAGACATATTCCTTCTCTACAAGAATATGCCCGTCTCATTGGGACAAAAGCGCCGCTCATCGCGTTCAATGGAGCCTGGATCCAATGTTATAAGCAAGATGGACAAAAGAATAGGCGATACTGGCCACTCAACAGGTATCGTATTCTATCCATTATTGAATGCGCAGAACAAATGGGAATGGAGGTAACTCTCTACTATGCCAATGGCATAGTCTTAAAAAGGAATCGTAAAAGCAAAGAACAAAACCTATGGGCAGAGTTCCTCCGACGGATGGAAAAAGTTCCTGTTCAGGTAGTACAATCGTGGCCATTGATTTCTTCAATCTCTAGCAACGAAACAGACGGGTTGGGATCCCTCATGAAAATACTAATTGCGGGTCAGCCAGAAAGTGTTATTGAGTTATTGGGATACTATAAAGAGCATTATCCGGCAGATTATCAATTTGTTCTAAGCGGGGATCGATATCTTGAAGTCGTCGACAAGCATGCCACCAAAGGACTGGCATTGCAAACCGTTGCCCAGCATCTCGGAATTTCAAGGAGTGACATTATGGCCGTCGGTGACCATTATAATGATGTGTCCATGCTGGAGTATGCCGGCTTTGGGGTTGCTATGGGCAATGCGCCAGTGGTTGTTCAGCAGAAGGCTGATTGGGTTACTGCCAAGAACACAGAGATGGGTATTCTTAATGCATTGGCCTGTGCCTTTGGTCAGATCTGAAGCATAACTTTTCATCCGCTTAACATCAGGGTGTAAAGTTTCTTTAAAAAACTTTTACTCAACTCCGATCATCTGTGAATTAAAGGTTTTAGGACCGATCCATTTAGAAATTGCGAGAGCGGGTATAGACCTAAAGCACTGGAGACGATATGTTAGCGAGTATCACATGTTCGGCGATAAACAAGTCTTTGGTTCTCGCTTAGCCTATTTTATCTCATACTAAAAAACAGAAATTCGTTACTGGAGGACCATAGTAAAGGAGAAAGAGATTATGGGGATGGATTTAGAAAAGATTGAGCAAGCAGTTTACATGATTTTGGAGGCTATAGGAGAAGACCCTGACCGCGAAGGGTTAAGGGATACACCGAAAAGAGTAGCCAGAATGTATGCCGAAGTTTTTAGTGGGTTACAAGAAGACCCTAGTCGGCATTTGAAAGTGCAATTTTCAGAAGTACATGAAGAGATGGTCATTGTTAAGGATATACCGGTTTATTCCATGTGTGAACATCATCTGGTACCATTTTATGGCAAGGCACATGTCGCCTATATCCCGCGCAAAGGAAAAATAACCGGCTTGTCAAAATTCGCTCGTGTCGTTGAAGGGTTTGCGCGTAGACCACAGCTGCAGGAACGCTTGACGTCACAAATCGCGGATGCAATTATGGGCGAACTTGTTCCACTAGGGGTTTTGGTGGTTATTGAAGCAGAGCATATGTGTATGACCATGCGTGGGGTCAAGAAAGCGGGATCACAAACATTAACCTCAGCAGTACGGGGGGTATTTAATACTAATCCCATTACAAGATCAGAAGCTTTTTCACTGATTCAAGGTCATAGACGCTAAGAAAGAGGAGATCATGGTGGATGATGATTAAAGCCGTCGGTGTCATAAAGCCAAATACTATCTGCATAGTTTATCCCTTCTACGAGAGTTCAGCTTGTCTAAACAATTCGGGGCTCCTGGCTTGATCCAATTTTACATAACTCTCAGTCAGTAGCGCGAGGGCTTGATAATACATGCTCTGAGCGTGGGTTCTGACATCTTGACAAAAGGCCGGAACCCAATGCGCCAAATGTTCCTCAAGCAAGCGCTGTTCGAATTGCTGAGCGGCTAATACAGAAGATTTGTTTTCCTTCCCCCAGGCCTCAACTTCCATACTGGTAAAAAGAGCCATGCCTTCCGGTTCTGCACTAATATGATCCGGCATTTGGTAATTCCAGACCCCGAAGTCGTATTTTTAGATAGCAAGTGTCTTAGCCAGTGTATTGTACTTTCCAATGCTCATCTTCTCAGGTGCTACTTTGCCTTACGAGGTTATGCCTGGGGCTCTTCAAAAAGCAGCCGATATATTACCGCTGACCCAGGGCATTAAACTGCTGAAAGCCGCTTCACTTGGCTTGCCGATCGATAGTGTTTTACTGCCCGTCATTGTGATGATTGCACTTGTAGTGACATGTATTGGTGTTTCCATTCACTTTTTCAGATGGGAGTAATCCAAGCGCGCAGATCTTCGCTACCAGCATTGCCCCCTATTCCCTGAGAGCAAGGAACGGGGCCGGGGTGTCCATGCCCATCGCCTCGGCTGAACTGGACACGGTGGCTCCCGACGTGTTGAATCCAAACATATTAGCCTCATTTGGGCATACTATATTGAACAACCAAATGGAGGGTGGTATAATATGGACAAGAAGATCAGTCGTGATAAAGAATGTACGAAGGGGGAGAAAGATATGTCTCCTATTGTATTAAATAAACTTGAAAATAAAGGTTTAAATGAATCTAAAAAAGCCATATTAAAACAACTTATGGGTTCCTATTCGGGAAAAGTTGATTTTAATAAGGTGCGTGACGAGTGGAAAAAGGATGAAAAGCGTTAATTTTAATGATCACTTTTTAGGTTTCGAAGAAGATGAGGATATCTTATTAGATACCAATATTATTTATGCGTTTCTAAACCCATTTGATGCTTGGCACACTACAATCAAAAACTTGTTTAATACCCATATCCTTACAAGTAATGTTAAATTATATCTTTATACTCATTCGAGTATTGTAAATGAAGTGACTTATTTATCTAGAGATCCTCTTAATAATTATTCTAAACATTACGGGACGATTTTTTCTGAACAAGATATTACTCAATCTGTGAATGATATTTTAGATAAAACGAAACAATTGATTGAACAGGATGTAGTTTTACTTTTAGAGAGCAATAAGGAAAGTATATATCAACAAGTAGATTATGCTATGTATTTTGGCGCGATGGATTCTCTTATTATATCTTTGGTAAATGAATATGGAATAAGTTTGCTAACAACTGACACTAGGTTGCTCAATAATCTTACGAGTAAACAAAATGAGTTTCCAAACATACGAAATGTTTATTACACAAATGGTTATCATAGGTCTTACTGAGGCTTCCCTTTTTGGAGGCCTTTTATTTTATAGTGTTTTATTTAGCCGTAATTAAACTGAAACCTAACGTTAAAATGATGCTAGAAGTTTTCATAGTGATTTGGCAAATATTTCTGTATAATGAAATAGAAAGTTCTAGAACTGAAAGTCAACCTTTCAGTTCTTTTATTATAGGGGGTCAACATTGACGAAGGCCAAACAGATTAAAATGTATAGCTTTGGAAGCGATAAAAGTCTATTTGCGCAGAGCATGGGACAAACCTTTTAAATGGATGAAAGATATGGATTAGATATTTATCGGACAGTTGACAGAGAAAAAATGCAGGTCGTAATGGATCTATGCATACCGATTAAATAGAGCAAGAATTCAGAAGTAAATAAACAGACTTCTTACTATAATGAGAACTGTTCCAGGGATATAGTTCGATTTGAAAGGAGTCTGTTTTGTGTTTTTAGAAGTAATAGAAAAAATGGAGGGTGTTAAAATGTTTGATATAAGAAAAATTCAGGAGCAGGTAATCTATGGAGCTGTCAAAAGGGCGAGCAATGCTGAAACAGCAAGAGAAATAGTCTATGGAAAAGATGAGTTGGCTAGAACAGAGAATAATCCGACTTGGGTGAACTCTACAATGAAGAGATTAGAAAACCATTTTGATAAGTCGGCTGTTAATCAGATTAGAATGAACTGTCAGTGTGGATATGGAATGGATGAGAAATTAGCGCTGTAGCTATCCCCATGGGGTAGTTTTTTTGTTATAATCAAAACAGCTTAGAAATATAAGGTTGAAAATAGTCGCAACAGAGAATATAGTGGAAAATTTTGTACTATATTAACCAGATAAATAATTAGGTTCGTTCTAACAAATCATGGTATGATTTGATTAATCCTTTGTTTAGGAGTGATTATTATGAAGGCAATTAAAATTCAAAATAAAGATGTCCTAGAAGCAGTTAATTCAGGTTTACCATATATCGAAATTGGTAACCGGAAGTTTTTATTATTCGAAGTTGAACAATATCCTGATACTAATGTTTATGAGGTGACTGATACCGAAGAAGAACAATTGTTATTAGAGGCTTTAGAAGGAGATAACCCAATCCTTTCTGATTTAGAAATAGACAAAATTTTGGGTTATACTAGAGAAGCATGAGAATACATTGGAGAAGATCGGCAGTTGATTCACTTATATCCCTTGATAAATGGAGAAGAGAAATAGAACTTAAACCTATAGCATCATTCTTGAGGGAGCACATCAATAATTATTTCCAAGGACAGGACTTTTCCGTATATGTCCCTGGAAAAGCCGTTGTTCTTAAAGGTTACCCCGTTAATTTAAGGATGCTGCTCATATCTGTTGGAAAATCTGATCCATATAAGGTTTTTTATCGTATTACAAAAGATGACATTGAGATATTCCTGGTTCGTCATCCACGGCAAAATCAAATGTTTTAACGCTAAGCGCATATTATAAATATTGGGTATGGATTTAACAATATATAAAAAAGGCAGAACAGGAGGGTTACTCATAGGCTAATCCAAGCTAGAGAAGGGGATTCATGCCCTATGCTTATGCAATGGGAAGCTGTTGGACAGGAGGGAGGCCTTGGTTACAATGAACTGAAATATTTTTGGGAGGAAAAAGCGGTACAATTAAAGTATCCGGCCAATGGGAAAAAAAACACTGCCGGCGTTATTAATAGGGTTAGTAATTTGGAAGGACTCCGTCTTACCTCGGAGGGAATGGCTATGGGATATCATGAGGGCAAAGCCACCTTTGTACCCGGCTTGCTGCATGGGGAAATTGGTCAGGTTAAGACTGTGGAAGTGAAAAAGAACTGGCAAAGAGGAAAACTGCTGGGAATTCTGAAAGCATCTGCAGACCGGGTCAACTCGCCTTGCAGTATATTTCCTGTTTGCGGCGGCTGCCAGCTGCAACACCTGAAATATGAGCAGACCTTGGTTAGGAAAGAAGCAGTGGGTGACAGCCACAGCCCTCGACCCATTGAAGCATCCGACGCGGGGTCCTATGTCAAGTCTCGACACAAGAGTATCTCTCTACCCATAGGCCATTCACGTAGTATGATTCGCTTAATGATGCTCCAGATTTCCATATGACTTTTGTCTAAAATTTGGAGGTCAATTCAAACAGTGGCTCAACCTGGTCCGAATTATTCAATAGAGGCTTAGCTAATATGTATTCGCAAATATCTTTTCGTTCCAGGCCGTTTGGTCTGGCTTTTTTGTTGTTCAGGAAAGTATAAAATTTTTGATTTGTGGATAACTGATTTGAAGCGCGTGCGACAGCACGCTTTTTCTATATACCCGATGGGTACATATGATTATTTCATCAGTCTCAAATTGGTTTTGCGATGGACTAATCTAGATTAGTCCATCGCAAAACCGGCAATTTTTTAATTTTTTTCGCTGGGAACTCATTCCCTTAATCTATAGTGTAATAAACCGTCCATAGTGAATCTGTCTGGAATTATCTGGTTGATGACGTAGTCGTATTATGATATAATATGACTATTAGAAAGTATATTGGAAAGAGGTGATACCATGGAGAAAATAATCCGGCCGTCAGCAGATTTAAGAAATCATTACAGTGAAATATCAAAACAGTGCAAAGAAACGAGAGAAGCTGTTATTATTACGGTAAATGGAAGAGGAGATACGGTAGTTCTTGGATTACAGGATTACTATCAGCTGAAATCAGAGTTAGAGCTGTTGAAAACGTTAGCTGAAGCAGATGATGATGTGAAATCTGGACGAGTGGCACCGATGAAGGATTCGTTTGACGAACTTCGGGCATCTTTATTGGAAAGGAAGAATGTATGAAGTATAAACTACTGAGAACGGATAAGGCAGAGGAGCAACTCCGTGAAATCATATTTTATATAGCAGATGATTCAGGAGACGTCGATATTGCACTGGGATATCTGGACAAAATTAAAACAGCAGTCAATCGTCTGCAAGATTTTCCGGAGTCAGGAAATATACCAAGATATTCAATTTTGAAAAAGCAGGGTTATAGAGTAATTATTGTTGAAAGGCATCTGATATTTTATAAATTCAATAAAGATGAGAAGACAGTTATTATATATGCCATTGTGGATGTAAGAAGAGAATACCGTAATTTAATATAAGGTATTGTTTTGGAGCAACAGTCAAGAAGAGTCTTATGAAAGGCTCCTTGAAGAGAACCAAAGGTTGAAAGCGAAGCTTGGTCTTGAAGGGGACACCTCCCGACGTTCAAGAATACCAGGCTGTTTTTGATTTTGGGTCGTTGGACACCATCGAAGCCAGAATGTTTGAGTCGGAACCGCCGGACGACGTATTGGCAAATTCCACAAGGGACCATTCACAGGTCTGAAATATCATAGTCACAGCAGACAATGAAAGGAAAGGGTTTGAATTTTGAAATGCGTTTGAAGCGATCTTGGATCGCTCTCCTCGTCGGACCATAGGTGCATCGCCGTCATGTTGGCCCGGAGTCGCGCGGTGTCTTCTTCAAGGTCGATAATATGGCCGGCAATTTCCTGAATAAATCTAAAGGGAGTATAGCGAAAATATTCCATTTTACCATTAGTCTTATAGCAACAGGGTGTTCTGTTAATACAGAATACCCAGCAAATGGAGTAACTGATGTTGTTGTAAAGGCTGATAACTCTCAAGAAAAAGGAATTATAAAGGTCTTAGAATTTGATGATTCACAGAAAAAGATTATCAGAGGACTTGGAGCTAATCTAAATGATATTTTTTACTTCCAATACGAGGGTATTCCTCAAGAATACAATTGGTTAGAAGTATGGATTGAATATTATGAGAAAGGCCAAAAAGTTAGTAAACTATTTAGTATTAATGAAGGAGTATCTAGGAAGGGTAATATTCTATGTATGTTTGAAAATATCGATAACAAGACAAGAATTACAATTGATGGTAGCAGCATGCTTAAAGAGAAATCAATCATGGAGCAGAGTGTTACTACAAATAAAAAGAATGTTAAGCCAATCCTTCTTGATACTGACACTGAATTTTTATTGGCAGTTAGAGTCGTTGATGGTGGTAATAGTTCAGCGATAATACCTGACGCAATTTTTACAGTGCAAGACTTTGATGATAAAGAGTTATACCAAAATGATTATGTATATTTGATTAAAGGGAGATTTTACTCGAAGTAATCTACCGAAGCTAGGAAAAGGGCATTATCCCTAATTGGGTTAAATGCTTGAGTCGTGCCAACGTCCCCGGATCACAGGAGACATAGATAATCTGATCCGGCCCCAATTCCTGCAGCCGTTCAAACACTCTCTTGTGTGCTCCGGCCCGGGGTGGGTCGAGGACGATGATATCCGAATGAAAGGAAATCAAATTTGCCTTCGATGACCCAGCCTTTGCAGTGGGGTATTTGGAAATTGATGATCACAAGTATGACCCTGGTTTTAGTTTTTTCAGGTATATAAGGGACTTCACAGAATATAGACAGTTTGATCCAAACATAGACAATCAGGTTGAAGCATTATTTAAAAAATATAATTGGACGATTGACTATCGAGTCAATAGAATGAATGAGACACTCCCGTCTAACCTGAAACACGATGCTGATCAAATCAATAACTGCATCACAGTATAAGTACTTATTAGAAAACCACGAATTAATAAAGATATTTGTATCAACTACAACCCTAATCTTCTTTTTCATACCTCTTTATTCCTATCAGTTTTCTAATGTCTTTTTCAGTAAGTCCCTTTTTTTGCATAGCTTCTTGAGCCATTTGCTTCATTCTAGTCATAGGCGGAAGTTTGATTTGTGATTCATTAATAGTTGAGATTGCCATATTTTCTTCCTCCTCCTTACCGATTTCAGCTTCTTCTTTGTCCATATCTTATCACCTTCCAAACTGTTGTTCAATATAGTATGCCCATTTTCATCCAGCTAGAAGGTGACAAAATATCAGGGGATGTACTGCTTCGAATAGGATCCTGTCAATAGCACCGGACGGCTCAATCTTCCCTTGCTCCCAGTAAGTCAATCTGAAGGTCCAATTGGAGAACGTCAAGACATCCAAAGCGGAACTCGATAAAACGGCCAGGCAGCTGAAGGATTCGCTGGAATCGATCCAACAAAGCTCATCCGCCAAGGGCTATGAGAGGATGAAAACGAACTTCATTAATACCTCGCTCAAGGTCAGGGCCAACCATATCGCCTTCCTCTGTGAAAACCTGGATAAAACCATTAAGGAAATGAAGCTGGGCGTTTTCGTTTTGGTGGTGTTGGTGTCTCTGGGGGAGAAAAGCTGGTGCATATGGCCCCGCCTGCAGATGTTATACCTAAGATGATAAGTGATCTGATTCACTGGGTCAAAACAACTGATACTCATCCTCTCATCAAAAGTAGAAATTGATGGCTAATGTGCGGGAATACTCCAATGGGGAAAGTGCATTCCTCTACTTTACGGAAAAAATTGCTGAAAATGCATTGGGAATGCCCAAAAGACGGTAATACTACTCAATCCGAGATGCAATTGGCGTAATTAAATTATAAGAGAAGATAACATAATTGTGAATGCCAATTAATCATGTTATTATTTTCATAAACTTGCTAAACTAATTAGATATGTGCTAAAGGAGATGTTGTAATGAGTAAAAAGGTGCTCATTGTTGGCGGAGTTGCAGGGGGAGCCAGTGCTGCAGCACGCTTGCGCCGTTTGGATGAAGAGGCGGAAATCATTATCTTTGAACGGGGAGAACATATTTCATATGCTAACTGCGGCTTACCATATTATGTCAGTGGAGTTATTAATGAGCGGGAAGCTCTATTGGTTTCAAAGCCTGAAGCTATGAGAAACCGCTTCCGTATTGATGTAAGAATCTTTAGTGAGGTTACCCGTATTTTTCCCGAGGAAAAAGCCGTCGAAGTCCAAGAACAGAGTGGTAAGGTCTACCGAGAATCTTATGATCAATTGATCCTTTCTCCCGGGGCAGCTCCGCTTCGTCCGCCGATTCCCGGGATCAATGACATCGATGCCCTGGTTGTACGTAATGTTACAGATATTGATCAGATTAAACGATTTATCGATGAGCAGCAACCTAAAACGGCAGCAGTCGTAGGAGGGGGCTTTATTGGCTTGGAAATGGCCGAAAATCTCCATGCCAGAGGAGTAGATATAACGATTATAGAAATGAGCAATCAGGTCATGGCTCCTCTGGATTTTGAAATGGCCGCAATTCTTCATGATCACATTTTCAATAAAGGAATCAACCTTATTTTGGAAGATGGGGTAAAATCCTTTGCTAAAAAGGATAAGGGGACTCTTATTACACTCCAAAGCGGCCAGGAAGTACAAGCTGATTTAACGATCATGGCTATTGGTGTAAAACCGGAAATTAAATTAGCGAAGGAAGCCGGGCTAACTATCGGAGAGTTAGGCGGCATCAAAGTTAATGAGCGACTCCAGACCTCAGACCCTAATATTTACGCTGTTGGCGATGTCATTGAGGTAAAACACTTAGTAACAGGACAAGCTGCGCTCTTGCCGCTTGCAGGTCCTGCTAATAAACAAGGCCGCATTGTTGCCGATGTTATCGCAGGTCGGGATAGTCAGTATAAGGGTACCCAAGGTACTGCAATTGCCAAGGTTTTTGATTTAGTGGCAGCGTCCACCGGGGCGAATGAAAAAATGCTTAAGAAATTAGGGATTCCTCATGAAGTGTTGTTTACTCACTCCAATTCCCACGCCGGGTATTATCCTGGAGCAACAAGATTATCCATAAAACTTGTCTTTGATAAAAATAATGGCCGAGTCCTGGGTGCCCAAGCTGTCGGAGCTCAGGGTGTCGATAAACGGATTGATGACATCGCCGGGGTAATCCGTAACAAAGGGACTATTTATGATTTGCAGGAACTCGAACTGGCCTACGCCCCGCCCTTTTCATCGGCTAAAGATCCTGTGAACATGGCCGGCTATGTGGCGGAAAACATCATTAATGGTGATGTTCAAATGATTCATTGGCAGGAACTTAGTAAACTTAAAGCAAAAGATATATGTATCATTGATGTACGGGATGAAGAAGAACGTAGAGCTAAGTTTATCCCCGGCTCACTGCATATACCTGTCAATGACCTGCGCGGCAAATTATCGGAACTTCCAAAAGATAAGGAAATCGTAGTTTACTGCGAGATTGGGCTGAGAGGTTACGTTGCTTATCGAATCTTGGCTCAACACGGATTTACCAAAGTTAGGAACTTGTGCGGAGGTTGGGTTACTTATTACCCGGCTGTTTTTGGATAAGTTTCCCCAAATTACGGAGAAAGAATCTAGCCCCCATGGGGTATAGAGGGTATTTTGAGAGCGACCTGTTGTTAATGGATGAGGCAGTATGGATAGTTCAGGACTATTATAAAAAGAAATCTAAAGTAGTTCCAGGAGTCATAGCAGGATTACATACATTCGGGGCACGGATGAATTTCAATCCGCATGTTCATATGCTAGTAACCATGGGCGGAATGAAGAAAAATGGAGAGTGGAAGGTCTATGACTATATTCCATTCGAAATGCTCCGAAAACAATGGCAAACAGTTGTGTTGAAATCGATTCGCAGAGCTCTTAATGAGCAAGAAAAAAAAGAAGTACAACCCTTATTACAAAAGGCTTATAAAGCCAATGGGGATGGGTTTTACGTTTATGCCCCAAAACAGAAGGGGAATGTAAAGGCACAAATAGGGTATATTGGTCGGTATATTTGTCGACCCGCGATAGCGTTGAGCCGGATTGAGGAGTATGACGGTCAATATGTAACGTTCCGGTATCATGACAAAAAGGACGGACAAGAAAAACGCGAAAAACTAACGGTAGAAGAATTTATTGCACGGTTGATCGTGCATATACCAGAGAAGCAATTCAAAATGATTCGTTACTATGGAGTATACTCGCGGAGGATCAAGTCCATTTGCAAAAAGGTCATATCAGCTTGTCAAAAAGAAACGAGGAAGTGGATTGTAAAAATAAAGAAGACCTTGAGGCGTAGAAATTGGGAGCAGCGGATCAAAGATCAGACAGGGAAAGATCCCATGAAATGTCCACACTGTGGAAATTACTATGAGTACAAGGGAGAAGTATACCTAAAAGAGGGAAAACTGGCAATCAAACATGCGAGGGACCCAGTAGCAATGGCATGTCTAGAAAGGATGATTTACAATTTCACCAGTATCAAAGCAGAGAAAACCCATCAAAAAGAAGAAAAAACTCCAAAACAGCAGGAACTTAGACGGGACCCAGAGTATAGTCAAGTATATTTGTTTGGCGTGTAACCAAATTGAGGAGATCCCGTTAAATGTAGTAACATCATTTGATGCGATGGATGATGGCGATCCAACCGTTCCTCCCCAGTTCAGTTGTGAGAAATGTGGAGGAGATATGTATCCAGCGTACTATATGGGGCTCCATGGTTATGAATACAAAATTTCAGATATCCAAGAACAATAAAAGGACCGAGGCGCAGCCTCGGTTTTTCTTGATAATATTCAAGGGTTGAGGTGAGAGAGATACTTGGATAATCTTATTTAGTTGACAATTATTTGGACTGGATATAGAATTATTGTAAACCGACTACATCATAACTGGTTTACAATAATAATTGATAAATGTATATATCAAGGGATTAGAAGTTAGGTATCAATAAAAGGGGCAGAGTAGATGAATAATTTTTACACAAATCTGGAAAATGAGTTGCATAAATTAGATGAACAGCATCTTTTCCGAGAGATGAAAATTGTACATGGGGCATTGACCGAATGGGTGGAGATCAAGGAAAAAAAGCTACTTAATCTTAGTAGCAATAATTATCTGGGCATTGCTGATCATCCTATGCTGAAAAGAGCAGCCATTCAAGCGATTCAACAATCAGGCTGTAGTGCTACTTCGGCACGCCTGATAGTGGGAAACTACGAGTTGTATGATCAGGTGGAAAGAGACTTAGCCCGGTTTAAAAACACTGAAGCAGCTCTGATCTTCAACTCTGGATATGCGGCTAATGTGGGAATAGTTACGGCTCTGGTAGGCAGAGGAGATATAATCATCAGTGATAAAATCAACCATGCCAGTATAATTGACGGTGCCCGCCTGAGTGGGGCAGAATTTTTGCGCTATAAGCATAAAGATATGGCAGACTTGGAGCGGTGTCTGCAAAAGGCGGAGGGTTACAGTTGTAAATTGATTGTCACTGACAGTGTTTTTAGTATGGACGGAGACCTTGCTCCCCTTCCTGCAATAGTAGAATTGAAGGAAAAGTACGGAGCGGTTTTAATGATCGATGAAGCCCATGGGAGTGGCGTCTTTGGAGAAAACGGTCGGGGATTAGCGGATTTCTATGGGGTTTCTGATCGGGTAGAAATTAACATGGGTACATTGGGCAAAGCTTTCGGCTGTTCCGGTGCCTATGTAGCTGGGCGGAAAGTACTGATAGATTATCTGAGTAATAAAGCTCGCAGCTTTATTTTTACCACGGGTCTCCCACCAGCCGTCGTGGCCAGTGTTCAAGCGGCCATTCAGGTAATGCAACTGGAGAATTGGCGGCAAAAAGATGTTTTGGCTAAAGCTTCTTGGGTGAGGGAAGAACTCGACAAGGCGGGATTCAATTTGTTAAACAGTGAAAGCCAGATTATTCCTATCTTGGTAGGGGATATTGAAGCAACTCTGGAGTTTAGTAGCCGTCTTTTTGATGTAAATATATTAGCAGTGGCTATCAGGCCGCCAACGGTACCACCCAAGGCAGCCCGCTTACGTTTGTCTATTATGGCCACTCACAGCAGCGAAGATTTGGCCTGGGCGGTTGAACAGATAAAACTTATCGGTCGGGAACTGGGGATAATATAAGAGGGAAGTGAACGGGGATAAAAAATATCGTACTTATTCATGGCTGGGCCTGTGATGAAAGTATCTGGCAGGAGACCAAAAACTACCTAGAACAAAAATACCGCTTGTATACTATCAACTTGCCTATAATGAAAAATAGGCATAGTTATCGAGATGCTGTGATTGAGTTGATTGAGCAAAAGGGTCTAACTAGAGTAGTATTGGTAGGTTGGTCTATGGGGTCCATTGTTGCCATCCAGGTGGCAAGTTACCTTCTACATAAAGTACAGGGATTGGTATTAGTCAGTGGAACGAGTAAATTTCTAGCTGAAACGCAGACACAGGTTCTGGGTAGTGAAGCCTCTCTCGAGGATACAGATTTTGAAAATAACGGGGATTCCATCCAGAATGCTTATTCTATAAAGAACGCTATAAAGTATGGAGAATATGTTAAGTACCAGTGGGTACCTTTGATGGAGCTTTATCAGGGAGGTATTCCTTCAGTATTGGTAACAAAAATGAAAAAACGACTGAGCAAAAATCCGGAGAGAACATTAAATGATTTTTACAAGCTGATGTTTAGTTCTAAGGAGCAGGCACTGGGATTGGATGACAAAATTATGGACAATTACCTCAGCTGTGAACGAATATGGGATCTTCTCGAAGCCCAGTCTGGTTTAGATTTTCTGATGGAAGCTGATGTCCGGGCGTATTTGCATAATATTACTTGTCCTACTTTGTTGCTTCATGGTGAAGAGGACAGCCTTTGCCCCTTAGAGGGCGCTAATTTTATTAAACGACAGTTACCCTGTGCCCAATTAGTCAGTTACCCCGGAGTTGGACACATCCCATTCCTAACTGAATTTAGAAATTTTCATTATGCTTTAGAGGAGTGGTTATCTGATCTATGATGGTAAATAAAGTGCAGGTGCAAAAAAACTTTGGTCAAAGTGCAGCTACTTATGACGATTATGCTATAGTTCAGAAGGAGATGGCCAGGATACTTCTTGCTAAGATCAAGAGCACAGGGCGTTGCTTTCAGACCATATTAGAGATTGGCTGTGGTACCGGTTTTTTTACAGAACTCCTTGCTAGAGAATACCCAAAAGCCCTAATTACAGCGATTGACATTGCTCCGGAAATGATCGATTTAGCTAAAGAAAAGTTATCGGGTTCTGCCAATATTAGATATTTAATAGCTGATGGGGAAAAGCTGCCAGTAGGTAGCAAATCACTAGGCGACCCATCCTTTGACTTAATTGTATCAAATGTGGTTTTTCAGTGGTTTACCGACTATGCCAAGGCCTTTGCTCAGTACTATGCATTGTTAAATACCGATGGGTATCTGATTTTTAGCACGCTTGGCGCCGGAACCTTTAAGGAATTATATGTTTGCTTGAATAATAGTTCAAGGGCTAATACCCAACCTGAGCTAATTTGCCGTGAAGGTCACACAAAAAGGGAACCATTTATTGAAAATAAATGCCTTCAGGACTACTTAATTAGAACTGGATTTAAGTTTGTTGGTGTAGAAGAGGTTACAAAACAAGAATATTTTAATTCTTGCCGCGAATTTTTAAGAGCTTTAAAAAAGATTGGGGCTAATAATTACCTTGCTGGGGAACTGGTTGTACAGGGGATGGGCTCTGGCATTTTTTTTCTCATTAAGAGCTATGATGCGATGTTTTCTAATGAGCAGGGGGTTTTTGCCACTTATCAGTGTCTATTTGGCTGGGGTCAGAAAGATAGATAAAAGTGATTAAGAAATAAATGATTATCTAAATAAGTAATTTTAAGGAAATATAGGCGGTGATTGTAGATGTCTTATATAAAAAGACTAAAAAATAATATTATTAATGGCTACAGAATAACCAAGGAAGAGGCACTATTACTTTATGACTGGCCTCTTGAGGAACTGTTAGCTTCGGCAAATGAGATTAGACAAGTTTTATGTAAAGACTCTTTCGATTTATGCACAATAATTAATGGGAAATGTGGGAACTGTTCAGAGGACTGTAAATATTGCGCCCAGTCAGCACATAATAAAGCTTGTGTCGATGACTATTCACTACTTTGTGGAGAAGAGATTTTAAACTCTGCTTTAGCCAATTATCACAAGGGAGTACTTCGTTTTTCAGTTGTTACATCGGGACGCAGTCTGGATAATAATGGAATTATGGATATTTGCGGTACATACCAGTCTATTAAAGAAAAATGCAACATATCGTTATGTGCTTCTCATGGCTTATTAACCTATGAGCAGTTCATACTGCTTAAAAAAGCAGGGGTTACAAGATATCATTGTAATCTTGAGACATCAAGAAAATTTTTCCCCAATATCTGCACTACGCATACTTATGATGACAAAATAACGGCAATTAAAAATGCTCAACAGGTAGGATTAGAAATATGTAGCGGCGGTATTTTGGGGCTTGGAGAAGAATTTGAGGATAGAGTAGATATGGTGCTGGATTTAAGAGAGCTTGGCATAAGGTCCATACCTGTTAATATCCTAAACCCTGTTAAAGGTACTCCTTTGGAGCATAACCCAAAGCTTTCCGACGAAGAGGTCCTAAGAACAATTGCTGTTTTCAGGTTTATCATTCCTGATGGCGCAATTCGCCTTGCAGGAGGCAGGGAGTTGCTTGCTGACAAAGGTAAGAGAGCCTTCTTATCTGGAGCTAATGCTGCGATCTCGGGGGATATGCTTACTACAAGTGGTATATCTATTAAAGAGGATAAAGAAATAATAAGTGACTGTGGATATAAGGTACAAATGCTATGAGTAAAGGAATATTTATAACTGCAACAGGTACAGATGTTGGTAAAACCTATATTACAGCCTTAATAACAAAAACTTTATGTGAAAATGGAATAAATGCAGGGTATTATAAAGCGGTACTTAGTGGAGCAGAAATGATCAACGAGAAGATTATTGCTGGGGATGCAAAACTAGTATTTGATTGTGCGAAAATAGAAAAAGAACCTAATGATTATGTTTCTTACATTTTAAAAACTCCTGTCTCACCACATTTAGCGGCAGAACTTGAAAACGTCACTATTGAACTTAATAATATCTATAGTCATTTTAATCGGATAAAATCAGAATTTGAGTATATAACGGTTGAGGGAAGCGGTGGCATTATCTGTCCAATAAGGTTAGATGGTGAAGAGATAATGCTGACTGATATTATTAAAAAACTAGGGCTTGAAGTACTTATAGTTGCTTCATCAGAACTGGGGACAATAAATCATACAGTTTTGACAGTTGAATACGTAAAACAACATGGTATTTGTATTAGAGGAATTATCCTTAATAAATATGATGACAAAAGCTATCTGCACAGGGATAACAAACAGGTTATCGAAAGATTGACTGGCATCGAGGTTATTGCTGTGGTACAGAAAGGTGCAGAAAGGCTGAATATGCAAATTGATAAGCTGTGTAGCTTGTATAAGGAGACATGAGTATATGAACCTCGTGGAAAAGGACCTTAAATATATTTGGCATCCATGCTCACAAATGAAGGACTATCAAGAACTTAAACCAATAGTAATAAAAAACGGAAAGGGTGCTTATATATTCGATATCAACGGGAAGAGATATCTTGATGCGGTTTCCTCTTGGTGGGTAAATCTTTTTGGTCATTCAAACGACAGGATAAATAGAGCAATTAACGAACAAGTGGAAAAGCTGGAACACGTTATTTTTGCGAATTTTACTCATGAACCTGCTATTCAGCTTGCAGAAAAAATAGTAAATATTACTCCTGATGGATTAGATAAAGTTTTCTTTTCAGATAATGGTTCGGCTGCTATCGAAGTTGCCTTAAAAATGAGCTTTCAGTATCATCAGCAAACAGGAAAAATTAATAAACAAAGGTTTGCTGCGTTGCAAAACGCCTATCATGGGGAGACTTTAGGTGCTTTGTCAGTAGGAGATCTTGATTTATATAGCAAGGTTTTTAATCCACTTTTGCTCAATACATTACGTCTTGAAAGTCCTGATTGCTACCGGTGTATATATGGTAAATGCAGAGATAATTGCAATCTTGAGTGTTTTGCAAACCTAGAAAAGGATATTATCTTGCATCATGAAGAACTGTGTGCTGTTATTATAGAACCATTGATCCAGTGTGCTGCCGGTATGAAAATGTATCCACCTCCTTATCTGAAAAGGTTAAGAAAATTATGTGATGAATATGATATACATCTGATTGCGGATGAAATAGCTGTTGGTTTTGGGAGAACGGGTAAAATGTTTGCATGTGAGCATGCTGGAATTTCACCTGACATTATGTGCCTATCAAAGGGAATTACAGCAGGGTATCTTCCACTTGCCCTAACCTTAACTTCAGATAAAATATATGATGCCTTTTATGGCGATTATTCTGAGCACAAGGCATTCATGCACAGCCATAGTTATACTGGTAATCCGATATCTTGTGCAGTTGCCAATGAGTCACTTAGTATTTTCGAAACTGAGGATATAGTTGCAAAGAATAAAATTACCGCAAAGTACATGTCGGAGTGTGCAAATACCTATTTCTCTGAGAGTAAAAATATCGGTGAGTATAGACAGACTGGAATGGTTGGAGCTATTGAGCTAGTTATGGATAAAAGCACAAAACAGAGTTTTGAACCGCAAAAACGCATAGGTTATGAAGTGTACAAAAAAGGCCTAAACAAAGGTATTGTAATTAGACCTTTAGGTAATGTGATTTATTTTATGCCACCTTATGTTGTTAATCAAAATGATATCGACTTTTTATATTCTCGAACAATTGAAGCTATAACTGAGGTTTTAGATCAGTAAGGTGTTCGCATAAAACAAGTCGCATCTTGAGCTTAACACCCTAACAGAAATTCTGATTTATTCCCGGGAAATTCATAAGCTGGATAATTTGATTGAAGTAGAAGGACAAGATAATTTGGAAGAGGCCTTGAAACTGGGGCGGGGAGGGATTTCTAAATAATGTTTTTCAAAGAAACATCAATACTGTCAAAAATAGGATTGGTTATGCCGATCCCTTTGTAACTGAACCCAAGATGATACGCCTTGTTCGGGGAGAAAATGTTCCTGGTGTCAATGATTAAGGGTGTTTTCATCATCATATATACCATTTCAAGGTTTAATTCCTTAAATTCCGGCCATTCTGTCATCACTATTAGACAATCAGCATCCATAATAGTATCCATAATGTTTGTGGAAAATGTAACTCTTGAATGAAGCGGTTCTTCCAGATTCTTTACTACGGGATCATAGACGTGGATACTTGTTTTCGTATCTGCTATTTTCTCAAGCAAATGGATCGCAGGAGAGTTCCTTGTGTCATTGGTACCCGCTTTGAAGCTTAAGCCTAAAACGGCTATTTTCTTACTTCCTATATCCTTAAGTTCACTCATAACATAATCGATAATGTTTTTGATCTGCAATCCATTTCGTTCCAGTACCGCTTTTAACAGGGGCAGTCCGGCATTTGCCTTACCCGCAAAGCAAATTAAGGATTTTAAATCCTTGGCTAGGCATGGACCGCCAAAGCCGGGGCCGGGGTTAAGGTAATGACTTCCTATGCGTTTATCGAGCTTCATGCCTTGAAGTATGGCATGGATATCGGCGTTAACCTTCTCGCTGATTTCCGAGATCTCGTTGATAAAGGAGATTCTGGTAGCCAGGTAGGCATTGCAGGCATACTTAACCATTTCAGAGCTCCTGGTATCGGTAAAAACCATGGGAGCATCGAATGTTCTGTATAACTCCTTCATCACAACTTCGGATTCGGGTGTATCTACTCCAACAACGATACGATCTGGATTAAGGAAATCACTGACAGCATTTCCTTCCCTAAGAAATTCCGGATTTGAAACCACGTCGAATGGTATCATAGGGTTTTTCAGGTTATCCTTGATAATCATTCTGGCCATAGCGCAAGTACCTACTGGTATAGTGCTTTTGATAACAATGGTCTTGTAATTGTTTATATAACCTGCTACGAGCTTAAGCGCCAGAATCAGCTGGGACATGTCCGTTTCTCCGTTTTTGCTTTCAGGGGTACCGACCGCAATCATGATGATGTCAGATTCCCTTACGGCAGTTTTTATGTTGTTCGTGAATACTACTTTATTCCTGTCAGTGGCTTCTTTGAGCAGTTCATGAAGGCTTTCTTCGAAGATCGGGAGTTCACCGTTATTCAATTTATTGAGTTTACTAGAGTCACCGTCCATGCAGATTACATCATGACCGTGTACGGCCAGACCTAGGCCGGTAATCAGACCTACATATCCTGTGCCACCGATAATAGATATTTTCACCCGAAACTCCTCCTTATGCTGTTTGTGACAGTTTAGTTTGGCTATTTTCCAGGACTGAGCTATAATCGCTAACCAATTGATCGAATATGTAACTCCAGGATTTTGTAGCAGCGTGCTCTCGTGCGTTGGCTGCCAGTGATTCAATAAACTGTTTGTCTTCAGCCAGCTTGATGATGGCCCCGGCCAAGCTTGTAGCATCGCGGGGTGGGCACATCAAACCATTGTAGCCATTTTTTACATTGTCTTTAACTCCCCCGGAGTTTACCGCGATCACCGGTAATCCCGAAGCCATAGCTTCCAGCACGACGTTGCCGAAGGTTT
>NZ_JUEE01000026.1:0-97931 GCF_000802135.1 Desulfosporosinus sp. BICA1-9 | reverse complement strand
ACGTTCTCCAAGGCTCCAAACTTGCGGAAGCCATCACCTATTCTGTCAACCAAAAAGCTTCATTGAGCGCGTTTCTCGAAGACGGACGGATTGAATTATCTAACAATCGAGCTGAGAATAAAATTCGCCCCTTTGTTATAGGAAGGAAGGGATGGTTATTTTCAGATACGACCAAAGGGGCCAAAGCCAGCGCCATCGTTTACAGTATTGTGGAAACAGCTAAGGCTAATAAAATCAACGTCTACATGTTCCTATTCTATATCTTCAGTAAACTGCCAGGAATTGACTTCAAGGCTAATCCATCACTACTTGAGGACTTTATGCCCTGGTCACAGAAACTGCCAGACTACTGTCGCAACAATCAATAATAGCTTGGATGGTTCGCCCCAGTATGATGAATTGTACTGGGGTTTTATTTTGTCAATGCACTGCTTCGTTAAGCGCTTACAAAACTAGACGTCAATTGGCATGGTATTATCCGGGGTGGACTTATTCCAATAAGTTCACCATTGACAAAGTTATATTGTTGGCGGAAATAAGTTTACAGCCTCAATGCTCCCGTCCTTCAAGATTTCCGTGTAGTGCGGATTTCCCTTAAAGAAAAACGCCTGATTTCCCTGGGAACTTTTATCGGGTTTTTCGGTTGCCTCAGTTAATGTTCCTTCTAGATTGGCAATCGTCAGATCATCCTCACCTAGGATCTTCTTCACCCCTGAGAAAAAGTAGTTATACCCTTTCAATTTGTAGTACTGATCAAAACTACCCTCATATAAATAGCGTTCATCTTGACCCAGTGTAACATCTCCAATGGCACTAATAGTGATGGCAGTTTTTATAGTTTGCTGTACTGATTAGCGAAGAAACGCCCGGGGGGCTATCGTAAAGTTTGGTATGAGTAAAATTATCCGTGGTCGCATACTTGATGTCTAACTCCAGATTAGGGATAACTTGCAGGATATCTACAAAATCAGTTTTCTTTTTAACAGCAACGATGTTTTGGGTCAGGAGTGTATCCGCAGCTTAAACTTGGGCTGTAAGTCCAAAAACGAATGTCAAGGTAATGAGGATAGCCAGAAATCGGTTGAACACGAAAGACCACCTCCCGCTTACATTCAAATAGAACATAAGCTTAAAGTTCCCTGGAAGATGTTTTCTTATCTTGATTTTGTAGCGGTAAAATAAAGGGTCCTTTCCTAGTTTAAACAACTTCATCATATAATGTTATTTTTGTGCAAAAAAGGTAGTTTTAAAGTAGTAAAGCTATAAATATTTGACCTATCTTCGGTTACGACCGAAGATAGGTCAAATCAAAGGTTGGCAGGAACTGACGAAAAGGATCCACCGTAGGCGAGTCCACGAACCGGCATAATGTGTCAAATGCATCAGGAAGCGTTCGTGTTTAATCATGGGAAATTGGTTTTCGAATCTACTCTCCCAGTTTAAGGGACAAATTTGATGACCCTATTCAGCAGGGCATCTGTGACATACATTTCTCCGTTGTTACCAAATGCTATTCCCCAGGGCGAGAAGAAATTGCCGTCTGTGCCGCTGAAGCTGCCGATTTTTTCAAGGAAAACACCATTGTTGGTAAACTTTTGAATCCTGTTATTAGAGGAGTCGGAAACCCAAACGTTATTCTCCTTGTCCATGCTGATGCCTATGGGCAGGAAGAGGTCACCGTCAGCCTCCCCCCAGTTTTCCAGCGGATCTTCCAGCGGAACGCCGCCGTTGGTGCCCCACTTGGTAATGAAGTTGCCATTCTTGTCAAACTTCTGAACCCTATTGTTAACCCTATCAACCACATAAATATTGTCGAGAGAGTCAGCCGCAAGGTAGCTTGGCTGCCTGAACTGGCCATCACCCATGCCTTCACTGCCAAAGCTGTTCATGAAGTAGCCGAAAGCATTATACTTCACTATCCTGTTATGGCCCGTATCGGACACATAGATATTGCCATCACTGGTAGTGCAGACACCCATCGGCAGGAGAAGGTTATAATAACCGAAGTTCATAAGCCAAGTCCCGCCGGGCGTGAACACCTGAATCCGGTTGTTTCCTGTATCTGCAATGTAGATATCGTCATACTTCTTGTCATACCAGACCTGCTTGGGTGCAATGAACTGCCAGTAATAGGACCCGTAAGCCTCAGGTCCGCCGCCGCCACTGTTACCTCCCCATTTAGCAAGAAGGTTCCCGTTGCTGTCAAACTTCTGTATCCTGTGGTTGAAGGTATCAGAAATGTAAACATTACCAGCACTGTCAACCGCCGAGCTGACGCTCTCGGAAAAGACTTTATTGTCCTTCCGGTCGGCACCGATGTGCTGTTCTACAGAGGCGTAAGTCGAATACCCACGATATTTGATTAACTGGCTGTTGCCGGTATCGGAAACGATGAAACGACTCCCGTCACCCAGCGGTATCACCTGATTAGGGAAACAGGGTTCCAGTCGAGTTATGCCTATGCTTGTTGACCACCTATAGACGTGACTGCTGTTATATTTCTTAATCTTGTGGTTATAGGTGTCAACAATATAAACATCTCCGTTAGTATCAATGTTTACCCCCCTAGGATGGAAGAATTTTGTACCACTATCACCCTGGGTGCCGTCCCCCAGTTGTGTTATATAATTACCGTTTACATCTAGGACCTGGACCCTATTGTTATAGGTATCTGCGATGTAAACTTTATCACCGGTGACGCTTTGCATAATTGAAATTCCTTGGGGGAGCCGGAACATCCCATTGGCTGTACCCGTACCGCCATAGGTATAAAGGTAAGTACCGTTTTCATCAAATACCTGGATTCTGTTATTAAACTCGTCTACAATATGGTAACGATTTTGGCTGTCAACGCTGATTTCTCTAGCAAGACCGAATTGACCAGGATCTGAACCTTTTGTCCCCCAAGCCCTGATAAAATTCCAGTTGGAGTCAAACTTCTGGATCCGATAATTGGCTGTGTCAGCTACCAAAATGTTACCATTGTTATCAATCGCAACGCCGAAAGGCGTGTTAAACTGGCTATTGCCGGAACCTAATGTCCCGAACTTGTTTAGAACAGTCCCACTTTGATTGATTTTAACAATCCTGTGGTTGGCCATATCAGCAACATAGATCATCCCTGCGGAATCTCTGGCCATAGCCACCGGTGTGTTAAAGATTAGCCCTGTCCCTTCGTTGGCCGTGCCCCAAGTCTGAGATACCGTATGGGCTAAGGCCAAAGGAGTCGTCATTAATAAGAGGAAGACCACCAACATCATGCTTAATACTCTATTTTTCCACATAATATTTTCCTCCTTTTCATTCAATCGTGAGACTCGGTGTTCAACTTTAGTTGAACGAGTTCATTTTCTCGATAAGTAAACCAGCGAGATAAACTTTATTTACTCCCCCCTTATCCCCTCCTATTTTTTCAAATCTCGTACCCTTTTAGTTCTTAAGCTTTTTCAGTACATATCCCATATTGTCTGCCATGTGTGTAATAATCCCTATACCTTCAGTATCTTGATCAGCATCAACTTTGCCACCAGTGCCGGCAACCCCAACGTTCCAGTAGTTAGAACCCACCACGATGGTATCGTTTACCGTCGCCCAAAGCAGCAGCTGGGCAAAAGCAAACGTTTGCCCTGCCCTTCTGGCTACTGTAATCGGTGCAACTACCTTCCCCGAAAAAGCCGTGCCTTTCCATTGATAAGTGGAGTCTTCGGATTTCATTTCATTCACAACCCAACGCCCAAGAAATCCAGCCCTATCCAGTAACGCTTTCAATTTTGGGGGGATGGAGGCATGATAGACCGGAGAACCCAGAATTATCCCATCTGCCTCAATCATTTTCTGGAATAGCTCAGCGAAATCATCGTTGATACTGCATTCTTTTTTTTCTACACAGGAATAGCAACCGCTACACTGGTCAATATTCTTATCTCCTAAGCGCACCAGCTCTGTCTCAAAACCCTGCTTCCTAAGTTGTTCAAGTGCCGTCTCTACTAAAAACTCAGTATTTCCTTTTTCTCGTGGACTTCCATTAAAGCCAATCACCTTCATTTTAAACGGCCTCCCCTTTCTCTCCCCACTTAACGGCGGTCGCTGCCCAAGAGTACCCTGTACCTGCTCCTAGCATGATAATCAAATCACCCTCCTGAATACGACCTAAGCGAAGAGCTTCATAGAGCGCAATATAGGCATCGGCCGATTGAACATGACCGAAATCTTTAAGGATAAACGATTGGTCCAGATTCATATCGAGTTGTTCTAAAATAAAGTGTAAAATGGACCTTTTCATAAAGATCGGCGCTAAAAATTTTATATCCTTTTTACTATAACCACTCTTTTCCGCAGCACCATTGATGACTTTTAAAAAATTAACCAGAGACACGGCATCCAATCGTTCTTTCATGGATTCTGGGTCTGCAACGTCTAAACCGTAGTAACCAACTTGTTTTCCCTCCGCTTTAGCTGCTTCAGCTTTTACAAAATCCTGTTCAATCTGCATATCATTGTGATGACTAATATTCCCTATCCCATAAACCGCAACGTCTTTGGCAAAACTCCCATCCGTTATCATTGACGTCTCCAGTAGTTCATTCCTGTTATAGCCCCTTTGCAATAAGCAAGCTGCTGCACCGTCAGCAAAATTAAACATAAACCTTGCCCGTTTATTTCTGAAGTCGATAAGATCTGATTCTCTGGTACCCGTGACCAGTAAAGCATTCTTTATTTCCGGATGGTTCACCATTAACGACTTAGCTAGTTCTAGAGCTAGCGGGCCAGAGGCACACAAGTTACTTATTTGAAACGCATTGGCCTTCTTAGCACCCAGTTTATGTTGAATATGAGCCGCACAATTGTAGAGGTAATAGTCTCGATACTCACTGCCGTGGTAAATAATAAGATCAATCTCCGCCGGCTCAATGATCCCCTGAAGACAGTTTTGCGCCGCTTTGACACACATATCGGAAACATTCTCGCCCGGTGCTGCCTTAAGTTTAGAATCTAAGCCGAATTTCTCCTTGATCACCGCTTCCGGAATCCCACTTTGTTCGGCAATTTCCTGACTAGTAACCACCGCGCTCGGATAATAGACACCTATATTTCTTAACCCAATGGGTATATTTGGCCTTAATTTTTCCATTTTTTCACCCCATCTTACTAAACTAGCTATTTCCAATGGATTGCTATCCACAATTCTTAGTTATCTTGGGGTTGCCCATATAAGCGAACCGCTTCTTGGACCACAATTTTACCCACTGAATTTTTGGGAACTTCCTCGACAGAAATTACATATTTCGGAACCTTATAGGAAGCAAGCCGCGCTTTTAGAAAGGCGAGCACCTGTTCCTTAGATAGAATCTTGCCTGCTTTGAAGGCAATGATCGCCTTGCCTACTTCTCCCCATTTGGGATCAGGCACCCCAATCACACAACACTCATGCACCTCCGGGATTTGATAAATTAGAGTTTCGATCTCTGGAGGAAATACATTTTCGCCCCCGCTGATATACATATTTTTCTTTCTGCCGACAATATAATAAAAACCATTTTTATCTTGCTTGGCCATGTCACCGGTGTGGACCCAACCGTTACACAAGGTTTTCTTGGTTTCTGCTTCGTTACGCCAATACCCAGAAAAAATCTGAGGCCCATTAAAAATCAATTCACCCACTTGCTCTACTTCAACTTCTTGTCCGTCGTCACCCACAATTTTAGCTGATGTAAAGGTAAACGGTTTTCCCACAGATGCGTGTTTTTCTTTAAGTTCGCTAAAATTCATAAAATTGACGGGAATACATAGGTTTGTCGGACCGCCCTCAGTTAAGCCATACCCGAGGCACATCTTAATTCCTTTCTCCCAAAACTTTTCCATCAATTGCACAGGTGTTGGGGCTGCCCCTGACATCACCCATTCTACGGAGGACCAATCGATGCTTTCAAATTCTGCTTGTTCGGCCATCATTCTGAAGATAGTCGCTGCTCCAAAGACGTAATTCGGTTTGTATTCTGAGATAACTTTTAAGGTGAGTCCGGGATCAAAGAATCGGTTGATTAATACGCGTCCTCCCACCATCAGATGAGCCAAGGTTAAGAGATTCCATCCACCGGTATGGAATAAAGGCAACAGGACATGGTATGTTTTGTCCTTAGTGATCCCCCAATCCAAAATGTTATTTAATTGGTTATACAAAACCGCTCTATGGGATATCATGGCTCCTTTAGGAAGCCCAGTGGTACCCCCGGTATGAATTAACAAGTAAATATCTTCTAAGTCTAATCCTGGGCAATTCCTGGGACTGTCGTTCCCGTAGTGGATTAGGTAACCATACGTGATATCCTCTTCACTTTGTTTTTCATCCGTTAAGATTACGTAATGCTTTAAGGAAGACAGCTTGTTCTTCAACTCTTGAACAGTAGAAGCAAATAGCTCCTCATAAAACAAGACTTTTGGCTGCTCATTTTCGATGAGCTTCGCCAACTCATCCGACGCCAGCCGAACATTGTAAGGAACGAATACTGCTCCTAGCTTCCCGCAAGCGAACAAAGCATCAAACATTTCTACCCGGTTTCTGGAGATAAAAGCTACTCTGTCTCCTTTTTTAACCTGAAATTGTTCCGCTAAATAATTAGCCAGTCTGTTGGCTCGATCATTTAAATCATGATAACTATATTTAACACCTGTATCTAAATCGACTAAGGCTTCCCGCTTAGGGTTGAGCTGAGCCCTTCGACCGATAGAGTCTCCTATCCATTCCCAACTATGATCGCTCACTATTATCTCCCTCCCCTTCAGCTGTTTCGGACACAGCAGACCGCCATCCGCAGTAAAAATCATCATGAATATGATGGGGTTTATTTATTATTACTTACTCGTGAACTTCTGCTCATTAAATCTGATCTTATATCACTAACCCACCATCTACATTAAGAATTGCTCCATTAATGTAACTGGCTTCATCCGATGCCAAGAAGAGATATGCCTGAGCTACATCTTGCGGTTGACCTAAACGTCCAACGGGAGTCTTCTCCTCCATGATCTTAAGAATCTTTTCCGGAACCTTCGTCGTCATATCCGTAACAATAAAACCCGGTGCCACAGCATTGACCGTAATGCCCTTTCGCCCTAACTCCTTAGCCCAAGATTTCGTCATTCCAATTACCCCTGCTTTCGTCGCAGCGTAGTTGGTTTGCCCATAATTACCATATAAGCCGACTACGGAGGAAGCGTTAATTATACGTCCGTACCCTTGACTAAGCATTACCTGGACCACGGCTTGTGTACAATTAAACACTCCGGTGAGGTTGACAGCGATTACCTGTTCCCATTCTTCTTCATTCAACTTTGTCAAAACACCGTCACGGGTGATCCCTGCATTATTAATCAGGATATCTACCCTTCCGAATCGTTCCAGCACGTTTTCTACCATGGCTTGGGTTTGCTTTCTGTCTGTCACATCAACTTGGTAGAAATAACCTACGCCTCCTAGCTCCTTAATTTCTTTTTCCATAGCCTCACCGGCGGAACGATCAAAGTCAGCAACAACCACACGTGCTCCTTCCTTCAAAAAGAGCAATCCGGTTTCTTTTCCGATACCTCTAGCACCGCCTGTAATGATAGTAACTTTATCCATGAGACGCATACGGCCCACCTCCATATTCTAAATACCATAAAAATTATCTAATTTTTGCCCAAATCCGATTCCATGTACCTATGATACCTCCGGGAAAGAAGAGAACGATCAGAATGTACAGAAGACCAAAAATAATATACCACCGCTCGAAGATAGGGTGGATCTTAGCTAAATCGCCCAACTGATCTCTAGCCATAGTAGTCAGCCCGGAACCGATGAGAGCCCCGTAAAGTGTGCCGGTACCTCCTATGGTTGTCATAAGCAAAGCATCAATCGTTTTATCCACAGCCATAACCCCTGTACTTACAAAACGTTGCTGTAATGCCCAGGCTATCCCAGCCAAGCTTGCTACCACTCCGGCCACTACTGTAGAAATAAGTTTAAATTTCAGAACATCGTAGCCTAAGAATTCGGCACGTTTCTCGTTTTCCCTGATGGCTTGAAGCACCCTGCCCACGGGTGAATCGATGAAGCGCCGGAGGAGAAGAACAACTAATACTAAAAAGATCAAGATCCCATAATAAAACACTACCCTGTCTTGGAGAAAGGTCGGCACCTGGAAGCTAAAACCGTCTGCACCATTGGTAACGGAGCGCCACTTCTCGGCGCTAATAAAAAAGAGTTCAGCAAAGGCCAGGGTAATCATAGCGTAATAGACATCTTTTACTCGCAGAGACAGGTAACCAATGATTAGGGAAATGATCACAGCCAACAAAATCGTCCCTATAATAGCCAGCAAAAGATTACTAAGCGTAGGTCCGGTGTTTTGAATAATAATTCCGGTCATATAGGCGCCAGTCCCAAAGAATAAGGCATGCCCAAACGAAACGATCCCCGTATACCCTAAGAGAATGTCGTAGCTCATAGCAAAGATACCTAGAATATATATTTCAGTCCAAAGATTGAGTGTTGTCCTCGATGACGTAAATAAAGGAATTGCGGCCAAAATGAAGAGCAGAACCATTAGCACCCAGGACGATGAGGCGAGAAACCTACCAGGACGCAGCCCTACGGCCTTCTTTAGCAGATGAAAATCAGCTATTGTGCCCACCCCCCATGCCGAAGAGTCCGCTCGGCTTGATTAAAAGTACAATGGTCATGAACAGAACGTTAACTGCCAAGGCCGCCTCTGGAAGAAACCAGGCTGTGTAAACTCCGGCCAAACCCACGAGAACACTGGCCAAAGCAGAACCAAGAATACTTCCCATGCCGCCGATCACTACGACGATAAAGGCCAACATCTGGTTTTCCAGACCCATGTTGGGATTGATAGACCCAATGGCTGGTGCCATCATCACTCCGCCCAAAGCTGCTAACCCTGCACCGAACATGAAAACTAAGCTAAACACTTGCCGGATATTAATCCCGAGGACCTGTACCATCTCTTGGTTCTGTACACCGGCCCGGACAATCATGCCGACTCTAGTGCGAGTCAGAATAAAGTGAACTGCCGCTGCCACTAGTAATCCCACAGATATCGTAAAGACACGGTACTTGACGATGATAATTCCACCTAGTTCCCAACTGCCCGCTAAGAGAGGTGGGATCGGCACTGCTATGATATTGGGGCCAAAAACTGCCTTCAGTACTTCATTTAAGACCAGCATTAGACCCGTGGTGAGGAGTATCTGGGAGACATGGCGACCATAGACTCGGCGAATAATCGTACGTTCCGCTAACCATCCCAAGGCCATTCCCATAATCATGCCGGCAAGGATAGCCAACGAAAAACTTTGGGTTCGAAAGTAGATCCATACCCCGCTGTAAGCTCCCCACATAAAAATACTTCCATGCGCAAAATTGAGAACACCCATTAAGCCAAAGATTAGAGAGAGCCCGGAAGCTAGCAGGAAAATCATCATGCCCGTCGAAAGTCCGCTTAAGGTAAGGTTCATAAAAATGTCCATCCTCACACCACCTTCCCATGTCTAGGAATGGCCGTAATCCCCAGATAACGACCCTGTAACTCTCGATCCTGCAGAAGTTGAGACATTAGGCCCTGATGTACTGTATGTCCGTCGTCAATAATTACGTAGCGTTCTCCAACGGCTGAAGCTAGGGCAAAATTCTGTTCCACCAGCACCACGGTTGTGTGTTGTTTAATCTCTTTGATCGCCTGAGCAAGCTTTTCCACTAGGATTGGAGCTAGGCCTTTGCTCGGTTCATCGATCAAAAGCAAGCGATTATCGTTAACAAACGCCCGTCCAATGGCTAACATCTGTTTTTGACCTCCGCTCAAACCATCACTTTTTTGTCGGAGTTTATACTCCAGATCAGGGAAAATATCGAGGACAAACCTCAAGCGTGCCTTTGTTGCCTCATCCTTTTTGAGCATAGCCAAACTCAGATTTTCTTCAACAGTTAAACTAGAAAAAATACCTTGATCTTCTGGGACAAACCCTATCCCTTTGCGGGCAATTGCATAGGGAGACAGGCAATTGAGCTGTTCCCCCATGAATTTGACGCTCCCTCCGGAAGGGGGTGTAAGTCCCATAATAGTTCGCAGGGTCGTCGTTTTACCAGCGCCATTGCGACCTAAAATAACGGTTACCTCTCCTTGAGGTACCTCAAAAGAAACATCCTGCAAAATATGAAATTGATCAATAAAGGTTTGCACTTGAGTTAGTTGCAGGATCATTGGGACATCCCCCCCAGATAGGCCGCTTGGACCTGTTCATTTTCCATGATCTGTTGTGGTTCTCCTTTGGCCAATAGCTTGCCGTTCGCTAGGACCACTACCATATCGGAGAGTGACATAACCATATCAATCTTGTGTTCAACCAGTAAAATTGTCCTGCGATCCTCCTTAAGACGGGTTAAAAGTTCCAGAATCGCCGGTACTTCTTCAACTGCCATACCTGCCGTGGGTTCATCTAAGAGCAAAACTTCCGGCTCTAAGGCTAGAATAATTGCCAGATCTAATTTGCGTTTATCTCCGTGGGCAAGCGAACTGGCCGGCTGCTCACTCTTTCCGCTTAAATATACGGATTCTAGGAGTTCCATAGCCTTATCTATAAATGCGCTGTATTTCCGGTGATGGTGCAAAACTTGATAATGGACTCCTGCTTTGGCCTGAACAGCCAAACGGACGTTTTCCAGAACGGTTAAGCTTGAAAATACATTCGTGATCTGAAAGCTCCGCCCCATGCCTAACCTTGCTCTCTTATGAGCAGAAAGGTTGGTAACGTCTTGACCCTTAAAAAGGATCTGGCCAGCTGACGAGCGAAACAAGCCGCTCAACAAATTAAAAAAAGTCGTTTTCCCTGCTCCATTAGGACCGATGATAGAGGTAAACGTGTGAGGGGCAACCTCAAGACTTACATGGTCAACAGCCGTATGCCCTCCAAACATAATCGTCAAATCCTGAGTTCGAATAATTGACTCGATCATACTTCCCTCCCTTTGTTCAGAGAAGAGGCGGAGAGGACCCCGCCCCCGTTTATTACCCTTTACCGTTCAGAATCGGTGGGGATGTCTCCTCCTTCGTCATTTCGCGCATGAGAACCGGCACAGGCCAAGCCACGCCGTCATGTTTCTCTAGCCGGATCGCATAGAGAGCTTGCATTGCCTGATGATCCTCTTTACGATAGGTCATTGTACCCTTGGGAGTCTCGAAAGACATTCCTTCCATCGCGGTAATTAATTTCTCGCTATCGGCATCTCCAGCAGTTTTCTCCAGAGCCGCCACGATAGACAATGCCGCTGCCATTCCACCAGCCGTGAAAAGATCAGGTGGTTCGTTATATTTTTCTTTGTGTTTAGTAATAAGCCAATCATTGACTGGATTTTTGGGTAGAGTGTAATAATAAACGGTGAAGCCTTCCATGCCGACAACGTTAAACATAGTCTTTAAAGCAGCCATATCCGGTGCACCAGTAGAAATCTTAATCCCTTTTTCAGTCACTTTCAGGTCAGCAAGCTGTTGCCACGGGGTATTGGCTCCTGCCCAAATCACGAACAAAAAGTCTGGCTTAGCAGTGATAATCCGCTGGATACTAGCAGTAAAGTCGGTCGAATTGGCCGCTGGGAATTCTTCTAAAATGAGTTTTGCTCCTAGTTTCTCAGCCGCCGGTTTAAATGCTTTCACACCATCACGCCCATAAGCGCTGTCCGGTGCCAATATGGCGATTTTTACACCTTGTTTAGCAATAGCCGCCGCACCAGCCACAGCGTCTTGGGAGGAATTGCGCCCGGTTCGGAAAATGTAACGGTTCCATTGCGCACCTGTAATGCTATCCGCAACGGCCGGTTCGACCACCATTACTTTTTTATATTCCAGGGCAAGAGGCAGGATAGCCAAAGCATCGGTAGAACTAGCACTACCCACTAAAACATCGACTTTATCATTATCAAGCAGCTTAAGTGCTTTCTGTTTAGCGACGTCTGGTTTGGTTTCAGTGTCCTCGATAATAATTTGAATGGCCCGCCCAGCTACTTTGCTTGTGCCCTTAGTGGCATACTCAATGCCAAGTTCAAACCCCCGAATGTTTTGTTTGCCATAGGCTTCCAGTGCCCCTGTTTTGGAAGTTGCTATGCCAATTTTAATCGGTTCCTTTTCCTTAACTGCCCCACTCTGAGCTTCAGGAGTAACAGTAGGTTTTGCACCGCAACCCGCTAAGAGTGAGAGTGAGAGTCCAAGTCCTAAGACAACGATCCCTGTCATTATTTTTTTATAATTAGTTTGTCTCAAATCGACCCCTCCTAATTCTTAATATGCTAAATATTCTGATAATTAACGTCAAAATATTCCCTTCTTTTGCCCCGTCAATTGCTTCTATCCCTTTAACTTAGTTCACGTTTAAGAAGCTTCCCAGCTGCGCTATGTGGCAATACCGAACGAAATTCCACCTCCTTGGGTACCTTATAGCTGGCCAGATGCCTTTGACAGTACCGAATCACCTCCTCTTCAGTCACACTATTCTCTGTCCTCAGAACAAGAAAAGCTTTGGGCACCTCACCCCACTTTTCATGGGCTACTCCAATCACTGCCACCTCAGTCACATCCGGATGACTGTTGAGAACCGCCTCTACCTCCGCAGGATAAATATTTTCCCCTCCACTGATGATCAGCTCTTTCTTGCGTCCAACGATAGAGTAATATCCCTCTTCATCCCTGCAGGCCAGATCCCCGGTATATACCCAGCCCTTGCGAAAAGTCGCCGCCGTCGCTTCCGGATTCTGCCAGTATCCCGCAGCCAGATGGTTTCCTTGGATGAGCAGCTCGCCTACCTGATTCGTCGCTACTTCCCTCCCCTCAACATCTACAAGCTTGACTTCACTATGAAAGACTGGTTTGCCTATGGATCCTTGCTTACGTTGAACATCGTCGGAATGAAGGGAAAAACAATTGGGTCCGGCCTCAGTCAAGCCGTAGCCTTGTTTAAAAACTAAGCCCTTAGCCCAATAAGTTTCATAGATAGATGACGGACAAGGTGCCCCACCGGAAATGCAAAAGCGAACGGAACTTAAATCAGCCGTTGAGAATTCGGCTTCCTGTGCCATCATTTGAAACATTGTAGGCACCATAAAGACTAAGGTAGCCCGTTCACGACTGATACTCTCTAAAGCCCGCCCAGGTTGAAACGGTCCACTGAGAATCAGCGTCCCCCCCAGATGCAGCAAAGGTGTCGCCAGAACATTGAGTCCACCGGTATGAAAGAAAGGCGTGAAAACAGGGGCGATATCAGCAGCACTCAGTTGCCAACTTACGGCTGTATTAATCGCATTCCAGGTTACCATCCCCTGATTAAGAACTGCTCCTTTAGGTAACCCTGTGGTCCCGCCAGTATAGAGAATCAGCCAGACTGACTCCATAGTTCGTTGGGGTCTGGGGAATTCCCGGCAACCATATCCTATTATTTGCTCATAATTCCATTTCTCAAACCTATTGGGTTCCCCAGGACTACCCATAACGGATTTCCCATCAAGTCGCACAAATTGCAAATTATCTGGGCTGGCTACTTTTCCTAATGTTTCATTCATTTCAGCCCCGTAAAACAAGATTTTGGGCTGGCAATCCCTTAGGATAGACTCAATTTCAGGTACAGATAGACGAACGTTCAAAGGTACAAAGATGGCACTGAGCTTTTGAGCCGCAAAGAGTAGGTCAAGATGTTCCAAGCGATTCCAGGCCATGATGACCAAACGGTCCCCCTCCCTCAGGCCTAACTCATGATAAAGAAAGGACACTAAAGTTTCGGCCCGTTGTTGCATTTCCAAGTAGGTAAGCCTTCGACTACCTAACTCGTCAATCAGAGCCAGTTGATTTGGGGTCAGTTCTGCCCGCTTGCCTAACCAATCCGCTGCATACATGATTCATGCTTACCCCCTTCCTCTATCGTATCAGTCCCTCCATAATCAAACTCATTGCCGTAGCTAAAGCCTTTTCCGGAACATCCTTCTTTTCCCAAAGAACCCAACGCATTCCTAAGAATTCGGCCATCCCCATCAGAGCATAGGCAACGATTTCTGGATCAAGAGAACGGAACTCACCTGAAGCCATAGCCGCTTCCAAACCCTTTATATAACCTTTGGCAAGCCGACGATAATACCACTGGTATAATTCCTCGTCGACAAACTGTACCTCCTGAACAAGGCGATAGAGATTACGGTGTTCTTTGATAAAGGAAAAGAAGGCTGCAAAACCTAGTTCTTCCGCTTCCCTACGGCTAAGGCTACCTGCCCCAATCAAAGCCTGACTGATTTCTTTGCGCAGTGCATGGCTTAATTCTTTGATCAGTTCTTGAAATACGTTTATTTTGCTGGGAAAGTATATATAAAACGTTCCCTGGGCAACCTCCGCTTTTAGGGTAATATCCACAATCGAGGTGTTAAAATAACCTTTAGTGCCGAAAATTTCCTCAGCGGCATCCAGTAGTTTTTGCCTCGTAGCCTCTCCTCTACTGGTCTTAGCTTGGTATTTCAAAGTTTGAACTTCATTCTTACTCTGGCTGTCAATTTCGCTCATTGTCACCTAAATCACTCCATTTTTATGTCATTACAATCTACAATCACCTTAAAGCAGGACTATCTTTCTCGGTGTTGTTCTGAAATTAGGAAAGGAAGGACAACACCATAGGGTAAGCTTTTTTTGAATCATACAATGCTTTCTAGAAATTCTAAAACCGTACCGTTAAACTCTTCTGCATTTTCAATAAAGAACAAGTGCCCGCCACCAGGTATAATCACTAGCTGTGCTCCAGAAATGCGCTCAGCCATCATAATACTGTTCTGAGGAGGTATCACAATATCTTCTGAACCCGTAATCACCAAAGTAGGCACCTTGATCTTGTATAATTCACTTTCCAGATTAAAAGCCGCTGCTGCTGCAAACTGCCGTTCCCAAGCGTAGCGTGGAGTTGGGTTATCTAGTCTCCAAGCCACTAATTGATCAACAACTTCCGGATAGACTCTGGTGAATTGTGGAGAGATTGCAACTTTGAAACCCTGGCGGATTACTTCTTCCACATTTAAACCTTCGATGTTGAGCATGGTCTGCAAAGCTTCTTCCGTTAAAGGTACGCTCTGCGGTCCGCCAAATGCTGTGCAACCCAACACTAGGCTTTTAACTTTTTGGGGATATTTAATCGCAAGCTGCTGAGCAATATATCCGCCCATAGACACACCTAGAATATGCGCTTTCACAAGACCTAGGGACTCCATAAGTAGGGCAACATCGTCCGCCATCAACTCAATACTGTAAGGGATATCCGGTTTATCACTTTTACCAACTCCGCGATTATCAAAACTCACAACACAATAAGCATTTGATAACGCCTCAATTTGTCGAAACCAAGACCAACTGGCATATCCTAGTCCCTCGATAAGCAAAAGTGGCTCCCCGGTACCATGGATTTCATAGTAAAGCTCAACTCCATTAACTAAGGTTTTACTCATTCTTCAAGCCTCCCAGCTTTAATCGTAACTGCATCCTAAACATTTGCATCCCCCCATCTATCTGGCAACGACAATTCACCACAAACTGGGAAATGTAACATGAATCACCTGTCATGTTCTATTATATATGAACCATTATTTGTTTTCAATACTGAATATTTAGAATTTATTAATTATTTTGTTAATCACTACAGGGCAGGTTTTCATTCATATTTGCGGTTCTGTTTTGGATTTTAAAATCTGAATTCTTGTCGGATTTCAGATCTACTTTTTTACACTATATCGAGTAATGTTATATCCTAATTCACACGAAATTCTTAAAGAAAAATCCCCTCATCAACATTGATAAGGGGATTTTTCAACCTTTTAACGTTCCAAATGAATTAAGTGGCCAATAACGTATCCATACCTTTCCCTTAATATCCTCCTGAGGCACAAATCCCCACACATGACTATCATTACTACTCCGTCGATTGTCGCCTAGAACAAAATATGAATCAGGGGGAACTTGAACAGGTTTGTATTGGTAATTAGGCCTTTCTTGAAGATAATTCTCTTCAAGTGCATCTCCATTGACCAGCACTTTGCCATCTTTAACCTCAATTTCTTCTCCAGGTAGTCCAATAACTCTCTTTACGAGATCATCTTTCTCACCTGAAGCTGGAGGCGCACGAAAAACTACAATATCACCACGTTCAATCTTACTGAATTTAAAGAGTAGTTTATCTACAATTAGTCTATCCTGCAGTTGAATGGTTGGTAACATTGAGCCTGTAGGTACAATCCTCGTATCTAAAAGGAATATTCTTATTATGAGTAATAGAATAAAAGCAAATGCGATTATTCCTAACCATTCAAACAGATTTTTTAAACGCAAATTCAAATCTTAATCCCCCCTAAAATCATAAAATCCAAGTCTCCTGATACCCTCAGAACTTATTAAGACTTTACGAGCGTTCGTCAATACGAGAAGAAACCATCCTCGTCTTCTATCGAAAATGCTCGTACTGGTGAACCATCAGCCTCTTTATTTTTGAGGGGCATGATACTTAAAATGAAATATTCTTGGTTTATGGCTTTCAAATTTGTTAGGTTTTCAATAATCAGGATATTCTTAGCCAGCAATATTTTATGTACTGGGAATGTAATAGTATCAATACTATCCAGCGAAATTGCATCAATGCCAATTCCTTTTAAGTTAAAGCTTGATATCCATTGAGCTGATTCTTCACTTAAAGAAGGGTAATTTTCAAAGTATTTTTTATCCCCCCAATAGTTACTCCAGCCTGTTTTTAGGATAATGAACTCAACATTTTTTATTTTCTCCTCATAGGGTCTCAAGCTATTAACTTCTATCGATGGCCCCTTAAGATTTGAAAAGTCCAGAATCATTGCCTTCCCAATAAATTTATCTATCTCGAAATCATCTAAATAAGGTTCATTCTGGAGCATATGTGCAGGCGCATCGATATGGGTACCTGTATGTGAGTACATAGTAATCTTCGCCTCTTGAAAACCCTCCTTTTCCAACGTGTTTGCCTTTTGGAAAATTGGCTGTTCTGTTCCTGGGAAAACAGGCATAGCCGAATGAATAATGTGTGTTAAATCCGTAACTTTCACGATGAACCTCCTTGATAAACTCCACATCCGCTAAAACCTAATATACCCCTACCTGCCAATAAAGTAAAGAAACAAGGCTAGCTGGAAGCTCTAAATTCTTCCAGCCAGCCTTGTTTTCTAGCGATTATGTTATCTCTTATCTATTCATAAACACGGGTTTACGTTTCTCAGCAAAGGCAGCACAGCCTTCTTTGAAATCCTCTGAAGACCAGGTCAAAACCTGATACATGGCCTCTAGCTCAGTCTGCTGATAATAATCATTTTTCCATGCCTCTCGCAATAGTTTCTTATCGAGACCTACTGTCATTAACGGCTGCAAAGCTAACTTTTCTGCCCATCTTATTGCCTCAGGCAGGCACTCCTCATGTGGTACTACTTTATTTAATAATCCCAATTTTTCTGCTTCTTCAGCATTAATAATTTTACCAAACCACAGTAATTCCAGAGCCTTATGATAGCCCACTTTTTGAATAAGAAAATGCGATGCCCCACTATCCGGACAAAAAGCTAATTGCATAAAGGTAAAGCCCATACGTGCTTTTTCAGAGGCAATAATCAAGTCGCAAGCTAGGCAGGCAGCCACAGAAGCACCTGCTACTACTCCATTAAGTGCCGCTATGACCGGTTTTTTCATTTCATAGATCGCCTTTACAAGTTCACCTGAGGCATCATAAGTCTCCTTGGCGCTGATCGGATCTTTTATTTTAGCTAACATAGAAATATCTCCCCCGCTAGACCACCCCTTACCCGCTCCAGTCAGGACTATGACCTTAACAGCATCATTATCAGCGGCCTCCTTGCAAGCAGCCTGAACATCCGCACAAATCTGATCATTGACCGAATTCATGGTTTCAGGTCGATTAAATGTAAGCACCGCTACTCCAGTCTCCATAATATCCAGCTTAACTGTTTTCCACTCCATAAAGTCATCCACCTTTCTATTCCCAAAAATGAATATCAATTCATTGCTGATAATTCGAAATTCGCCAAACTTAACAATATTCCTTTATTTACATTAGGAAAGTTTTTTTGAGAATCTACCACCACGATGTCCGCTCATTTCGATGAGTCTTTCACACCAACAGGAAGTAATAAACAACAAGTACACTGGACAGTCTTTGAAGACACAACCAAACTTCAAGAGTCGTCATTCCTTGTGATCGATTGGGTAAAGCTAATGGTAAAGCAGATCCCTGATGAAATTACAGTAAAACGAATGCAGCGTTTGGTCTTAAGCTGGGAAAATGGCGAGGACCGCATCCTACATGGTGCACCTCACCTTATTATGGCCCATTCTCAAGCCAATCTGCCCTCTGCACCATCTGACTGCGTGATCGCTCTAACTTATATGGAGCTTTATGCCTTTTCAAAAGGGCTCGGCACCTGCTGGGCAGGCTACCTTACCTCGGCCGCCAATACTTATGCACCTCTTACTAAAGCCTTAGGTTTGCCCGCAGGACATAAGTGTTTTGGTGCTGTCATGCTTGGCTACCCACAGTACGGATATTTTCGTATCCCAAATCGGAATGCCCCACTGGTCACTTGGCGTTAATATCGCTTTAATAGGGTTTTTCCTTTTCTATCATTTCGATAGCTTCCTTGGTGGCCAAAGGTAATTCCGTCTTTTTGGAATTATTATAATCGAAAATGACGATTACCCCTTCTCCAGTAGCAGCTACTCCTAATTTTTCACTGACAATTATGTACTCCATAACAAAGCTCGATTGACCCATTGACTTTACCTTCGTACCGACGATGATTTGATCTGGATATACCAGCGGCTTGAGATACTTACAAGTCATTTGCGCCAATATTAGACCGACGCCCGTCTTGGATTTTAGATCATTTAGCCCGATCTCTTCAAAGTATTGGATCCGGGCGCTTTCAAAATATCTCAAATAAATAATGTTATTAATGTGACCATAGGCATCCATTTCTCCCCAGGCAATCGGTGTTTTAACATGGACAGGAAAATCTTCTAAATCCAGCATAACACAATCTCCTCCAAGTACCTGATTTTTTGATTGTCTCTACACTACTTTGAACCGAACTTCAACCTTATTCTTAGCTTCGATCAGCACGCATACCCCTTCTTCACGTGGGTTGTAGTCTACGACAAGAACATCGTTTAAATTAATCCAAAATACTCTGCTTTCCGGACCCCATACTGAAACTTTATCATCTGCTACGTCAATATACTCTACAACCCCAAAATCCACAGTACAATCAATGACACTAGAAACCTCGATACTTTCTAGGTTTTTGCCCAAGAATTTCTCATTCATAAATTTCACAAATTCTATTTTTGCTGACAAGGTTAACATAAGAAATACCTACCTATCATTTTGATACTAATTTTGATACTAATCTTGAATATCCGGCTAAAGCTCCACTATCTGAATGCGTTATCTAGTCACCCCATATTAAAATGTCCCAATAGTTAACCTTACAAACGCTTGAGATGAGGTTTTTAACCTTAACACTTCAGAATTCTCCAATAGCGGAACATAATCCTCTTTCCACAAATAATTTCGATTAAACAAGGCCGTAAGAAGATTATGCTTGCGACCCAGAAGGAGCAAAGAAAAGAAGGCAAGGGGACTGTCCTCTTGCCTTCTTTTCTTTGCTAAACCAGATGCGATTCAAAAAATAAAGCCTGCAAATAAAATTGCCACCATATGCAAGTCAGGAACCGTCCCCAACTTGCCTTGCTATAAGCTTTTTACTTTGGCAGTAACATCCTTAATTAATCGTGCAGTAATTCCCCATATTGTTTCTCCTGCAACCCTATAAACAAAAACATTGCTCATCATTGCTCCCCAGGGCTTCGTATACCGCTCTGGAAGTCCTAATTCTTTCGCCGGAAACGTGATAATTTCTTCACCAGCTTGATTGATATATGACGGCTGTGCCCTGTGGTTCACTTTATATAGCTCTGGTTCAGTATTGACAAAAAAAGAAACTGGAACTGTAAAGATTTTTTCTACTTCATCAACGCATATTTTTAAATCATCCAAGCTGGATATATCAATTATGCCTAAAAATGCGTCCACTGTGGTACCCATCGCGCCAACAACCGTATCCAGTGAACCCAAAATAGTTATCTTATCTGAGGAAATTCCTAACTCTTCCGCCGTTTCTCTTAGTGCCGTATCTCTAAAATCAAAGTCCTGCTCGGGATCAAATTTGCCGCCAGGAAAACATATCTCTCCAGCTTGTCTGATCTTGGCTGCTCTTTTTTCAAATACAAAATGATAGTCTTCGCCTACCAGCATTAGCAACACAATAACTGCGGAGTTAAAATACTCCTCTTTGCCATTGATACCTGGAACTACTGGTAACTTCTCTTTCAATCCTGCTAGCGTCAATTTATTCATGTCCCAACTCCATTTATCAATTGTCTGTAGGTTAATTCGCCCAAAATCCAGACTATCCCTTCATTTACAAAAAAAATTGGTCATACTAGAATAAGGCCAAAAGCAAATTTTTGCAATAATACAATATACTATGCAACTACCTGGTGGTGGAAATATACAATATAGTGTAAAATTTATGTTGCCTAACTCTACATAAAAACAAGTAATATAACTTTGCAGCAAGGGAGAAAAAATAATGAATGAGATTGCTCAAGACTTAAATAACCAGATACAACAAGAAAATCCCTTTGTTTATGAACTGTTATCTGAACTTGGTAAGAATTTGTATTACCCTAAGGGGATTTTAACCCAAACTGCGGAGGCTAACCAGAAGGCCTATCGCTTTAATGCTACGATTGGAATTGCAACGGAAAATGGCCAACCGATGTTCTTACCCTTAATCCAGGAAACCTTAAACAATTATGGTCCCAAAGACCTATATCCCTATGCCCCCCCTGCTGGAAAACCCGAGCTAAGGCAACTGTGGCGAGAAAAGATGCTCCAGGAAAATCCTTCTTTAAAGGATAAATCCTTTAGCAATCCCATCGTAACCAATGCTTTAACCCATGGTTTAAGTATCGTTGCAGATCTTTTTATTAATGAAAACGACTCCTTGGTTTTACCCGACAAATTATGGGGAAATTATAACTTCATCTTTGGGGTTCGTAGAGGAGCAAAAAATGTACTCTTTCCTTTCTATACTAAAGACGGAGCCTTTAATACGGCTGCCATGAGAGAAGCCTTGCTTTCCAAGCGAGACCAAGGTAAGGCAGTTTTGTTACTTAATTTCCCAAACAACCCAACAGGATATACGCCGAATGAAGAAGAGGCAAAGGAGATCGTTGAAGCCTTAAGGGAAGTAGCCCAACAAGGGATGAACTTGGTCGTGATTACTGACGATGCTTATTACGGTTTGTTTTATGAGGACTCTATCAAAGAATCTCTGTTTGCCCGGATCGCCAATATTCACCCCAGAATTCTAGCCATAAAGGTAGATGGCGCTACAAAAGAGGACTACATGTGGGGATTTCGTGTCGGTTTCATTACCTACGCCTCTGAGCATCCGGCTGTACTAAATGCTTTGGAAAAAAAGACTTTAGGGATTATTCGGGGTACAATTTCCAGCTCTTCCCATCCAGCTCAGACATTTGTGATAAATGCCCTTAAATCGAGTGAATTCCTAACTCAAAAACAAGCTAAATTTGAGCTGCTTAAAAAACGTGCTGATAAAGTCAAAGAGGTCCTCGAGCATGGAGAATATAAGGATGCATGGGATTATTATCCCTTTAATTCTGGATATTTCATGTGTCTCAAACTTAAAGGGGTAAATTCCGAAACCTTGCGAATACACCTACTTGACCATTACGGAGTAGGGGTTATTTCACTTGGGGAAGACGATGTGCGGGTTACCTTCTCGTGTGTCGAGGAACAAGAAGTCAAACAACTCTTTGACCTAATTTATCAAGGGTTCCAAGACTTGTCAGCTAAAAATATTAAGTAATACGAATACAAATTAGTCAAGGTTGGAGATATTTTTTTCAACCTTTTTTCTTGTTAGTGTCAATTCTTAGATCAAATTCTTAGTTCGAAGACGAAACTTATGATGAACCATCCAGCGGCAAGATCATAACGAAAGAAAGGAAGCTAATATTTTGATTTTCAGACAAGCTAATCAGGAAGAGATAAGTTTACTTTTTGAACAAGGATATAGGGAATGGAGTAAAAATAGAACTTTCGAACAATATTGTATTGACAATAGCAAAGAAGATGCATTTGGTAAAAGATATGTTATAGAGAAAAACGGAGAGATTGTAAGTTCTACAATAGTACTTAAATTAGAGCCAATTAACGGAAAAAAAGCCTTTGGTATAGGCTCTGTTTTAACACCTCAAAACCATAGTAATAATGGTTATGCTACTGAATTATTAAGAACATGTGTTAATCTTGTATATGATGACAATAATATTATTTTTTTGTATTCAGAAATAAATCCAACGTTCTACGAAAAATTGAACTTTAGAATATTACCACTGCAATTACAAAGATATGAAAAGAGTATTTGTATGGCCTATTGTAAAGACGAAGTATGGTATGAGCTATCCAACTGTAATATTGATTTAATCCCTAGTTACTTCTAATTCCAACTGCTCCTATTTCCGTCTGAAAGTGACCTTCAGTTCTGCGCTAATCCGTTAAAGAAATCTATGCGGATAGAAAAATACCCTATAGAGTTGACAGGAAAAGTCAAACCTATAGGGTATTTTTTTATCATGAAATATTACATGAATGGAGATTCGATAAGCTCAAGACGCTCATATAAATCATTTGGTAATAGTTGTACAAGAATATTAATAGAGTATAAGTGAGACGCAGTGACGTACTCCCACCACCTAAGAGGTGGGGGCTTCTTGGGACGTATCGACTTATGCCGATATAATTACCAAGCTATCCCCGTTCGCCCAACGGTTCTTTGTAGTATTAGGCTATACCCAGTATCCGGCAGCCTTCGTTTCTGATGTTTATTGCGGCGTTTATATCTCTATCAATCTTTGAGCCGCAATGTTTACAACTCCAAGTTCTATCTGCCAGCGTCAACTCCATATTTATGTTTTTGCAATAACGGCAAAGTTTACTGGACGGATACCATTTATCGATAGTGACCAGCTGCTTACCTTGTTCTGCCAGCTTGTATGCCAAAAATGTTTTCAGCATTCCAAAGCCATTGTCATTCGTTGATTTCGCCAGCTTTAAGCATTGCGCTATGGTTCTCATGTTTAAGTCTTCTATTGCAACAGCGGTATAGGCATTGGTTATCTGCCTTGACACCTTATGCAAAAAGTCCTTTCTTTGATTCGCTACCTTTTCATGGAGTTTAGCCACTTTTTGACGTTGTTTGTTTCTGTTTTTGCCACCTTTCAAGCGTTTGGATAATTTTCGTTGCGCTTTCTGTAGTTTAGCTTCCACTTTACGGTAAAATCTGGGATAATCAGCGCTTCTTGCCTCACTATCGACGACCAGTGACTTTGATGAATAGTCTAAACCTAAGGTTGTTTCGACAGTTGGTGTTATCGATTCTATTTTGGCTTCAAACTCAACCAAAATAGCTATGTAGTATTTACCCGTCGGTGTTTGGCTAAGTGTTGCGGATTTAATGATAGAATTTGGGGGTAATTGTCTATGTAGCTTAATTCGGACATCTTTCAATTTAGGCAATCGAATGGTTTTACTATCGATAAGCCGTATACTTCCTTTTTGATTATTCGTTGTGTAGGATTTTCGATCCCGATGCTTTCGTTTGAAGTTGGGAAAGCCTACTGACTTATCTCGGAAGAAATTCTTATAAGCAGTATTTAGATTGAGTTGGGCATTAGCAAGGGCCAAACTGTCTACTTCTTTTAACCACTCAAAGTCTTTTTTGTAATCGGCTGGTAGAGAGTACCTTTGCTGCTTCAACACTTCTTGGTCGTCTTTATATTGCTCATAAATAGTCTTCCTGTTGGCAAGCATTTGATTATATATGAATCGCACACAGCCAAAGGTTTTATTGATGAGGATCGCTTGTTCAGCACTGGGATAAAGTCGATATCTGTACGCTTTATTCATAGCTTCTCACCTTGATTTTCAATGTATCTTTTTATGACCTCAATAGGTGCGCCGCCAGTCGTAAGCAAGCAAAAACTTCTTGACCAAAAGTTTTCTTTCCAGAGAGACTCACGTAGCGGCAATTCATCTCCCGCCTACGCACTCACTATCGTGAGCAAGGTAGCATAGAGGCGGGAGACTTCTTGCCGCACGTTGTTAAAAGGAGGACAATTAGATGCGGAAAAAGATGCTTTTCATCATCGCTACAACCCTTGTTATTGCTGTACTTATATTTCTCAGTCTTTTATTCAGAGGCCCGGTAAGAACTATTAAACATAGTTCTATCCCAATTCAGAGTTATGAAACTTCGATGGTTGATTACATTCCTCTGCAATATGATACAAAGGACTATATTTTAAAATTTTCAGTTCCAGATGCTACGGAAGTATATGTTAGTCCCGACAAGGGAGAAGAACTGCGATTTAGTACCTATTTAGATAATAGTGAATGGGGTTTCAGGGGGTATATACAGTTATGGAAGCTAAAGGATTTAGAACGTTTTCTTAATATTAGTAAAGCCTTAAGCCCTTTTGATTTTAGGTCCTATAAAGTTAATACTACTCAAAAACGTCAATACCATGGATTCATAACCCAATGGACTGCCGAATTTGGACAAGAATTAATTAGTGGAACAGAGTATTGGTTAAAAATTAACAACACTGAAGAAGTCATTAGAGTATCCATCTTAACAGACACGGCCGACTTTCCAGATAAGTTAGAAAATGTTATACAACTGATCTTAGATTCTTTAGAAATTGATGTAAAGTATTTAATATGAATCCCTATTTTCGCCGCTTTAGTAACTCCTTACCAACCTCTTTAACCCCAACTCCACGCTCTTCCAGCATCACCAAGACATGATAGAACAAATCCGACACTTCAGATTTGATCTCCTCCGGATCGGCGTTCTTAGCCGCAATAATAACTTCGGCGCTTTCCTCTCCGACCTTTTTGAGGATCTTATCAATCCCCTTTTCGAACAGATACGTCGTATAAGCCCCTTCCGGTCGTGCCAAGTTTCGAGAGTGAATTACATCTGTCAACAGCTCTAAGGCTCTGCCAAGCGTTGGCTCGGGTCGTTCTTCCGGTTTCCCGGTGACTTTAAATCCCTCACCCGTCAATTCATAATGAAAACACGAGAAATGGTTTTCATGGCAAGCCATCCCTGATTGTTGCACGATCAGGAGCAGAGCATCCTGATCACAATCAAACTTGATATCAACGATCTCCTGGAAATGTCCAGAGGTTTCTCCTTTCAGCCACAAGGATTGCCGACTTCTGCTATAATAACAGGCCTTGCGTTCACGAAGTGTTCTGCGCAAGGACTCTTCATTCATATAAGCGAGCATCAGAACGTCTTTAGTCTCCACATCCTGAACAATCGCAGGAACAAGCCCGTGGGAGTCCCAGCGAATCCCTGATAAATCGAAGGTTTCTATTTGATTTGCATCCATTGTATCTCTACCTTTCAGTACCATCATCTATCGTTCGTCTAAGTCGAGGTTTGTGGTTGACCCCAGAGACAAGGCTGTTGTCACACCAGTCCCCCTGTTTTTCGAATCAGTATCCCCTGCTCTGCTAAATACCGTTTGGCTTCCTCTATGCTGAACTCCTTGTAGTGAAAGATCGATGCCGCTAAAACGGCGTCCGCTTCCCCAAGAGTTAACCCTTCCGCTAAATGCTCTAACGTTCCCACCCCACCACTGGCAATAACCGGCAGGGAAACCGCTCTACTCACAGCTCTCGTTAGTTCTAGCTCATAACCAACCTTGGTTCCATCGCGGTCCATGGAGGTTAAGAGAATCTCTCCTGCACCGAGGGCTTCTGCTTCTGCAGCCCATTCCAAGACATCCTTGCCTGTCGCTGTTCTTCCCCCATGAATATACACTTCCCATTGACCAGGTGCAGTGCTTCGCGCATCAATGGCGACTACAATGCACTGGCTTCCGAAAGCATGAGCCCCTTCTTGAATAAGACGTGGATTCTGAACCGCTGAGGTGTTGAGGGCAATTTTGTCCGCTCCGGCTCTAAGCATACGGCGTATATCCTCAATAGTCCGTAGCCCACCTCCGATGGTGAAAGGAATAAAGACTTGCTCGGCCGTTCGGCGTACCACGTCAACCATCGTTTCACGATTATCTGATGAAGCGGTAATATCAAGGAAAATCAGCTCATCGGCACCTTCTCTATCATAGAGGGCCGCTAGTTCCACGGGATCCCCAGCATCACGCAACTGCACAAAATTAGTCCCTTTGACCACTCGTCCGTCATGGACGTCTAAACAGGGAATGATCCGCTTACTTAACATGACCTGCCCCCCCGTTCCCCATTACCCCGTCGAGTGGTGTGAAATTTGCGGCCTCCAAAGCTTCTCTCAGGGTAAAGGCCCCACTATAGAGTGCTTTTCCCGTGATTGCCCCTTCAATCGAGACTCCCTTAATGGCTTCGGCTTGCAAGTTTCGCAGATCTGCCAAGGTTGAAATCCCACCAGAGGCAATCACGGATAGGCCAGTTTCCCGAGCCATCTGAACGGTACTTTCAATATTAGGTCCTTGAAGCATTCCATCCCGAGCAATATCTGTGAAGACCACACACTCGACTCCCATGCCTTTCATAGCCAGCCCTAAGTCTATGGCCCTCATTTCTGTTGTTTCCGCCCAGCCTTGAACCGCAACCAAGCCCTCTTTAGCGTCGATGCCCACAATGACTCGTTTTCCGTAGCGACGCGCTGCTTCGGCAACCAACTCCGGATCTTTGACTGCGATCGTCCCTAAAATAACCCGTTCGACCCCTAACTCGATAAGCTCAGTGATCCGCTCCATTGTGCGGATTCCGCCCCCTACCTGGATCTTCATTGAAACATTTCCGACTATCTGTAGAATGATCTCATCATTAACTGGTTTGCCAGTAAATGCTCCGTTCAGATCAACAATATGTAAATACTCTGCACCTTGACTCTCAAAGTCTTTAGCCAAGTCAACAGGGTTATTGGAGTAAACCGTGGAATCCTCCATCCGTCCCTGTAACAGGCGCACCGCTTTCCCCTCTTTTAGATCAATGGCTGGAAAGAGCAACATTGTCATTCACCCACTTTCCAAAATTCGTAAGCAGTTCAAGTCCCCAGGGACTTGATTTTTCTGGGTGAAACTGTGCTCCCCAGACATTGTCTTTGCCAACAACCGCAGGAAAGACAACTCCATAGTCACTACTCGCTATAATATCACGAGTCTCGCTGGGTTGCGCAAAATACGAATGAACAAAATAAAAATAGGATTCGTTGGGAATCCCTTCTAATAAACGAGAAGGTTGTTCGAGTCTTAGGCTGTTCCAGCCCATGTGCGGAATCTTAGCGCCAGGCGGAAATTTAACGACTCTGCCCGCTAGGAGTCCTAAGCCCGCGTGCTCGCCATGTTCTTCTCCAACCTCAAAGAGAATCTGCATTCCTAAACAGATCCCCAGAAAAGGGCGACCCGAACGGGCAAACTCGATGATAGGCTGAGTCCATCCTCCACGATTTAAAGCCTCCATCGCATCGGCAAACGCCCCGACTCCTGGAAGTATGAGTCCATTCACGACCTTCAGATCCTCAGGGGATGTTAAAATTCTTGCCTCAAAACCGACCTTTTCCAAGGCTTTTTCGACACTTCTTAAGTTTCCCCGTCCATAATCTACAATGCCTATCACTTTATAAAACTCCTTTAGTTGAAAGTATTCCACTATACCGAGTGTTCTGGCGAAGGGCAAGACCTAAGGCTCTTCCCACTCCTTTAAAGACAGCTTCCATAATATGATGTTGATTCTTCCCTGAAAGTTGCCTTACGTGTAGAGTCAGTCCACTCTGTACCGCTAAAGCCCGAAAGAATTCCTCTGCCATTTCAACGGGAAACTCACCTACCATGCCCTCTTGACAATTTACATCCCAAACCAGATAGGGCCGATTTGAAAGATCCAATGCCACTTGAACAAGGGCTTCATCCATAGGTAAAAGGGCCTCGCCGAGTCGTTCAATTCCCCGCTTATCACCACAAGCCTCTCTCAGCGCTTGCCCCAAGACGATCCCGCAGTCTTCTATGGTATGGTGAGCATCCACCTCTAAATCCCCACTGGCCTCAATGATGAGATCAAGATAGGCAAACCGGCTAAACGCGGTCAGCATATGATCAAAAAAACCAATCCCGGTCTTAACTTGAGATTCTCCTGTTCCATCTAGATTTAAGCGCACACTTATTTCCGTTTCCTTAGTTTTCCGTTGAATATTAGCTTCTCGCATAATTCGCTCCTCTCTCAATACACAAATCCGCTTCTTTTTATAGTGCGCTAATCTCTCGAACTGCTCGGATAAACCTTTCATTTTCCTCGGGCAGCCCGGCGCTGATGCGCAGGCATTTGCCTAGCGAGGGGAGCATACCCATGTTACGAACAAGAAAACCCCGTTTTAGAAATTCCGAAGCCCATCGATCGGGATCATTCGGTTTAAAAAGAATAAAGTTTGCCCGCGTCGGATAAACGGTTAAGTCCGGAACTAGCTTTAAAGCAGTTTGTAATTTTTTTGTTTCTGCCTTGATTTGCTCAATTTGCCCTTGGTACTCACTTAAGTAATCCAAGGATAGAATTCCAGCTTTCTGACTAAACAGGTTTACATTGAACGGTGGACGAACCCTGTTGATTAAGGCAATAGTTTGCGGTTGTCCAAGCAAATACCCTAAGCGGAGGCCTGCCATTCCAAAGGCCTTAGAAAACGTGCGGAGAATTACCAAATTCGGATAGTTTTCAATTTCAGGAATGAGAGTTTCCTCTGCAAACTCAGCGTAGGCCTCATCCACCACGACAATTTTGCCGCTTTCTCGCACGAGTCGGAGAATCTCCTCTCTTGGAAACAGCGATCCAGTGGGATTATTGGGATTACAGACAATGCACACATGGGCCTCTGGAACTTGTGCTGCCTTTAACATTTGCTCAGTATCCAAGTCTAGGCCATTTAACAAGGGCACTTCTACGACTGTGGTTTCTGTCAAACGTGCATAAATCTGATACATTCCGAAGGTTGGAGGATGGATGATCATAGATTTCCCTAAACCACCAAAGGTTAGTAAAATTAGTTGGATTAACTCATCCGATCCGTTCCCTATCAGAATTCCTTCTGAAGAGATTCCCGTATACTTAGCTATACACGTCTTAAGTTCAGTACCCATGCCATCCGGGTAGCGGTTAAAGGCCAATTCCTGGCTGAACAACGCTTCCCGCATACCCGCAGGCCAAGGAAAGGGGTTTTCATTAGCATCTAGTTTAATACACTCAGGCATATGTTTCGTTTGATAAGGCACAAGCTTACGAACTTCAGGGCGAACGAACCCTTCGACATTACTTAACTTGGTTTCCATCTTTACATCTTCCTTTATCGCTTTTTCTTTGCAACAAACTAATATCAATTCAATGTCTAAATCGTACTTCCACAGCCCGGGCATGCGCTTCCAATCCTTCGCTACGGGCGAGTAAGGCGATCTGCTTTGCATCCCTTTGCAGGGCTGCTTCCGAATACCCGATCACACTTACCTTCTTCATGAACATATCGACATTGAGAGGAGAATAAAAACGTGCCGTCCCTCCAGTCGGTAAAACGTGATTGGGTCCCGCAAAGTAATCCCCGACGGGTTCTGGAGAGAAGCGCCCTAGAAAGATAGCACCGACATTTCGGACTTTTCCTAACCAAGAGTAAGTATCCTTAACGATCAGTTCAAAATGTTCTGGGGCAATTTGGTTTGCCAAATCCATTCCTTCGTTCAGATCCGACACCAAAATCGCGGCCCCATAGGTTTCCCAAGAGGCTCGAGCAATCTCGGCACGAGGTAAGTTCTCCAATTGTCGCTCCACTTCGACGATAGTCTGTTCGAGAAGTTGACGAGAAGGAGAGACTATAATCGCTGAGGCCAAGCGATCATGTTCAGCCTGGGAGAGCAGATCTGCGGCTAACTCTTCTGGCCGCCCGCTCTCATCCGCCAAGATTAAGATCTCACTCGGCCCAGCCAACATATCAATGTCTACGGTTCCGAAGACTTGCTTTTTGGCTAAGGTTACATAGATATTTCCCGGCCCTGTTATTTTATCCACCGGAGAAATGGACTCTGTCCCGTAGGCTAACGCGGCAATCCCTTGGGCCCCCCCGACTTTGTAAATTTCTGTCACACCAGCTTCAGCCGCCGCTACTAAAACCTCTGGTAGAAGTGTGCCATCCACTCTAGGTGGGCTAACCATCACAATCTCTTCCACTCCAGCTACAACAGCCGGTAAAGCGTTCATCAATACTGACGATGGGTAAGAAGCCGTTCCTCCAGGCACATAAATCCCCACGCGCTTGAGTGGAAGAAGCAGTTGCCCGAGAATACTCCCATCCCTGTCTGGCTCCAGCCAAGAAGTTCGCTTCTGGCGTTCATGGAAGTTTAAGATATTTCTTTTAGCCGTCCGCAAAGCTTCTAAGAAATCTGCCTCCACAGCTTGATAGGCGGCTTGAATTTCCTCTTCAGTTACTCTCAAGCCAGATTGACGCAGATTAACTTGATCAAATTCCTCCGTCATTTGGAAGATCCCCTCTTCGCCATCTTCTCGAACCCTCCTGAGGATCTCTGTAACACGTTTATCTAAGGTTTCATCATCTCCATACGATTTCCGAGTGAGACGACTCAAATCAATATCCTGTAAATCCTCAACCTTCATAACGTTTATCCCTCACTTTTTTTGTCAAATCAACTTAGTATAGTGTAGCATCTCCTGTTTTAAATCTAAGGTCTTCTTTATGACTACTTTGCCGAAACCTCTCCGACAAGTTCTCCACGCAAACACTCGACTAAATCTCGAATTCGCTCAGATTTCATGCGGTAGGCAACCCGGTTAGCAATTAAACGGGTGGTCGCTTCAAGGATTGGAGCAACCTCAAGCAAATGATTTTCCTTAAGTGTTTTGCCCGTGGAAACAATATCGACAATCATTTCAGCAAGATCGACACACGGAGCCAGCTCCATATTACCATGAAGTTTAATAGGAGTTACCTGCATGCCCAGCCCACTAAAAAAGGTCTCTGTCACCCGCGGAAACTTCGTGGCCACCCGCTGATGATTCAGTACGCTCAAATCATACTCGCCACTTGGAAGTTTAGGTGGGACACTCTCCTCTGGCATGGCTACTACAAAGCGACAATAGCCAAATTTTAGGTCCAGTAATTCAGCCACATCCTTATTTTCCTCCAGCAAGGTATCCTTTCCAACCATGCCAAGGTCTGCGGCTCCATACTCTACATAGGTCGGAATATCCGTCGGCCGGCAAATAATTATCTTAGCCTTACTATCCGGAAGATCGTAAAAGAGCTTCCGAGAGTCTTCATTCACGTGGCTGCATTCTATCCCAATCCGACTCAACAATTGAATCGAATCAATTAGTAACTTTCCCTTGGGTAACGCAATCGTTAAAAAATCTTTATCCACCTAGGCAACCCCTCTCCAATATCCCTAAAAACTTGATCATAAATAGATATTCCGTTTAACGCTTTAGTTAGTTAAAGTACTAACATATTAATTATATCAAGGTCCTTTAACTCTGGCAACCCCTTATTATAAAAATCATAGAAGTTCCAATCCTCAGATAGTGAATCAAGGAAAATCTCTCGGGCAACTTCAGCCACACAGGTGATTCAGATGCTGAAACATATCGAGAAAAAGGCAGAGAGATTGTCAAGGCGACAATCTCTCTGCCTTTAGTATTCTTTAGTATTCTTTAGTATTCTTTGAATTCTGAGTTAGCTGGTTTTCAAATATCCTTAAGATATATCTCTCGACAAACTCAGATTTTGATATTTAGGAATAACCAGAAATTTAAAAAGCTAAGTGATCATCCGTTAACTTAAATTTCTCAAAGACCTCAATTAACTTAATATAATCATTATCAGTGATGTACTTTTTGCCCGTTTCAGAAATCTTATTAAAGTCGACAGTATTCAAGAGTCCTAGACACCCCCGATTCTTATCGTCAATCTCTTTAAAAGCCTTCGTTAAGTAGGAACCTAGGTTTTGTTTTTCTTGTTTTAAGATATCCCAACGCGCCATCTTGGGTACAAACAAACGATAGGATTCCCTTTTTTCTAAATCTTCTTCTATCAGACTTTGAGATAAGCCCTTTGCTGTAAGTTTATTATGCCTAACTTGGCGTTCCAGATCAAATCGATCGTTTAAGCGCTTTAAAAAAAGAATCGCAATAACATATTCTTTAAATTCCACAGCCTCCCTATCTCCACGTAAAGAATCGCAAGTATCATTAAGAAACCGTTCAAACTCAGCTAGAGATAATTTATCACCCATTTTTTCTACTCCTATCTGATTTGATCAATCTCCCATCTCCATCCCAAAAGTACGGGCAGCTAACAACACGGGATCATCTAATGGCACATATTTTATCTGATCAACCGCTTCATGGAGTGGGACTCGTATAATATCTCTACCTCGAAGTGCAACCATGATGCCAAATTCCTCTTCGAGGGCTGCATCAACCGCTGCTACCCCATAGCGAGTGGACAGCACACGATCATACGCATTTGGAGAACCTCCCCGTTGGAGATGACCGAGTACCGTCACTCGCGTTTCTAACCCATAGTGTTCCTCGAGGTCATTGCCAATTTTAGCACCGATCCCCCCCAATTTGATGGGATCGAATCGTCCCGAAACCATACGTTCAACCACCATTTCCCCGCCAAGGGGCTTTGCACCTTCAGCCGCCACAATAATGCTGAATTTCTTGCCAAGTTTTGCCCGCTTTTGGATGCACAAGGCTACACGATTGATATTATAGGGTATTTCCGGCAAAAGAATGACATCTGCTCCCCCCGCAACACCCGCATATAGCGCAATCCAGCCGGCGTAACGCCCCATCACTTCCAAAATCATGACCCGATGATGAGATTCCGCAGTGGTATGCAAACGGTCTAAGGCTTCCTGGGCAGTATCCACCGCTGTTTGAAAACCAAAGGTTTGATCGGTAGCCATCAGATCATTGTCAATGGTCTTAGGAATTCCAATCACAGAAAGTCCTTTATCCGCTAACTTAAGAGCGATATTCAAACTTCCATCCCCACCAATTGCCAGTAAGGCATCTACACCCTGCTCTTTTAAATTTCGAATCACATCATCTGATCGATCGACCGTTTGAGCTACCCCATTTACTTTCGTATGGTATGCAAAGGGATTATCACGGTTCGTTGTTCCAAGAATCGTTCCACCGCGCGGTAAAATACCTGAGACATCCTTCAAAGCAAGGGTCATAAAGTCCCCTTCTACCGCTCCGCGAAAACCATCACGGATTCCAAGCACTTCAAGACCATATCCAACAGAACTCTTAACAATTGCCCGAATCACAGCATTAAGCCCTGGACAATCCCCTCCACCAGTGAGCACAGCAATCTTACGCATCGTTACACCCCTTTATCTAGATGTATGTACACCATCTTACCTAATTATATAATACTATAGCGCAAAAGAATTCAGAAATTCTCATAGCATTCCACACATTTCCTCGATTTCCTTCCAAACTAGTATACTTTCAATTCCTTATTACAGTTTAACCTTTCGATATGAGAGGATAAAATAACAATAGGCATAAAATCTTCAAAATATGAAACTATTCCTAGTCCTATCGCTGCTATCAGCATACCTGTCAGCATAAAAAATTGCCACCCCAGCCTTTCGGATAGCCACCCGGAAAATATCTGGGCCAAACTAATGGTGACATAAAACAACGCAAAAAATACTATGATTAACGCCTGATTATAATGCTTCCCCATCTTCATCTGATTCAGCTACCATTTACGAATGCCTTCTTAGCACGATACCCTTTAGACTAGGCACATCCGAAGATGCCTTGATCATGAAATAGATAGTGAATCAACCCCCTGAAAGACTCGGAAGAGTCTGAACAGGGGGTTGATGCTTTAAGCGAATGGCGCTTGATCACGATAGCTAACAACCCAAAATCTCTTTAATATTCTTTTGCCGTGCCATCAACTGTGCCTCTTCATACGCCATGGTTCCGAGTGCCATTTCAACCCGTTTCCCACTGGCCCTTAAAACTTGGCACTGGCGAATAATCTGCTCTGCATCCGCTCCATAAACCAAGACATCCGCGCCCTCTACAGCCGGAAGCGGGAATTGTTCTAATAAATTCCCGAGATGAATAGCAAACCCAGTTGCCGGTTGGGGAACCCCAAAATCAGCATATAACGCATCATAACGTCCTCCCTCAACCACTGGAAAGCCCATTCCTGGAACATACCCTTCAAATACTGCTCCGGTATAATACGAAAAACCACGGAGTATTCCTAAATCTAGCGACACATTTGCCTGTACTCCGAAGTCCTTTAAATACCGATATATTCGTCTTAAGCTCTCGACAGCCTGGCGAATCGCTGGGCGCTCGCTCCAACCAAGGACTTCATCAAGAATTTCTTCTCCCCCATGAAAATGGGGCAAATGAAGCAAAAGTTCTTGAACCCGTCCGGGCAACCCACTTTGGCGGACCAAACTTTCCACACCTACCATGTCTTTGCGTGCTAAAGCTTCTTCCAACTTAGCTTGAATCCCCTCTTCGACCCCTGCCTCCAACATGAGCCCTTTAAAGATTCCCATATGCCCAAGGTTAAACTGATAGTTCTTTAGACCCAACCCCGCAATAGCTTCTACCGCAAGAGCAATCACTTCTGCATCCGCCAATTCTTGGTCAGAGCCCACAAGTTCAACTCCGACTTGACGAAACTCTCTATGCCTGACTGTGGTATTTCGATAGACATCAGCACCATAACATAAACGAAGGGGGAATTCTCCACCGCGCATACGGGTGCTGACCAGCCTTGCAATCGGTATGGTCAGTTCTGGACGCATTGTTAGAATATGGCCATTACGATCAAAAAATTTATATAAGGAATCATCTTGCTCAACATCTGGTTGGACGCAAGCGGAAAACTCCAGGGTGGGAGTTAACACCTTTTGATAAGACCATTGTCGAAAAAGGGTAAGAATCTGTTCTTCTAAACGCTCCTGTACCAATACTTCCTCAGGTAGTAAATCTCGCATCCCCATTGGTATGCGCAATCCTAAATTTGTTCTTAACATGATGTTTCTCCTTCACTGATGTCAAATTTCACTTAATCTTTCTGCTCTTGCAAACGCTGCAAAATCAGTTGATAACCATCCGCCCCGAAATTCAAGCAACGTTTCACTCGGCTAATAGTCGCTGTGCTCACCCCAGTCACTTCCCCTATCGCAGTATAGGTTTCATTCCTTTGCAACATTTTAGCTACCTCTAAACGCTGAGCTAAAGCCTTAATTTCAGCAACCGTCGCAATGTCTTCAAAAAACCGGTAACACTCTTCTTTGCTTTTCAGTAATAAAACCGCTTCAAATAAGGCATCTGTTAAAGGGTTTTGTAAACGTTCATCGCTCGACATCGGTTAGCCCTCCTTGACAATATCACTGTCTCCCTTTAATTTATTAAAGCGCTGGTCTATTGTCAAGCTTTTTATAGTATAAAAATTCTTCTAATAACTGCAAAAGCCGTTTACCAACATAATAATGTGGCAACGGCTTCGATAAGTTAATGAATTTATCCAACTCGTGAGAATCCCACTTCTGCAAGTGGGAGTGGTACCCCGTACTCTGCATATCTTTTAAATGGATAAATTATTAATGATTGCTAGAAACTTCACAGTGACTATTGTACCCGTCAGATCGGATTCGAAGTCAATTGAGGCCTTATGACGTGCTGCTATACTCTGACAAATCGCCAGCCCTAGTCCAGTCCCCTGTTCTTTGGTTGTTAGGAACGGAGTACCAAGTTTTCCAAGTATATCAGGGTCAACTCCCCCTCCTTGGTCACTAACCTTAAGGATAATATGTTGATCTAATTGATATGTTTGGATGGTTAAGGTTGTACCGCCTTGCAGTGCTTCAAGGCCATTTCTTGCTAAGTTAAGGATCAACTGTCTAAGTTCATTTTCGTTCCCTTGAGTGTCTGACACCTCAACAAGGTCCAGGACGATTTTTTTGTCTTGATTGTTTGCATCGGCAGACAAAAGAGGAGCAAGCGTCTGAACAACACCTGTAATATTAATTGGACTAAAATTAGATGACTTGTCTTTAGCTAGACTTAGAAAATCTGTGATAATCAAATTAGCTCGGTCTAGTTCTCCAATCATTAAATGATAGAATTCACGATATTGTTTAGCCTCGTCCTTTGTAGTAAGGAGTTGTAGAAAACCACGCACAGTAGTAAGAGGATTCCTGACTTCATGGGCGATTCCCGCAGCCATTTCACCTACCATGTTCAGTCTTTCCAAACGAGCTAATTCTCGATCGGCGCTCTTTCTAACGGTAATGTCAATCAGTACCTTGAAGACCAATCTGGATCCATCTACATCAATATACGGTTGAGAGTAAACTTCATATATACGATTATCAAAAACCATTTCTTTCCATATCGCTGTATTGCTCCTAAAAATCATAGGAGTCATGCAATCCTGGCATGGCCGAGCCAACCCCGCAATGACCTCAAAGCAGTGTTGGTCGATACATGGACCAAACTTAGCTTGAAAGCTCGCGTTGGCAAATCGTATCTTGTAATTTTCCTCTTGCACATAAACCAGACCCGGAAAGTTGTTAAATAATGAATATAACCGATAATGCTCTTCCTCGATAGCCTTTTCGTTTTTCCTTCTCTCGTCTATGTTGCGGAAAAAAACTGAAATCCCACTCTCGGTCGGATAAATACTAGCTTCCACCCAATGCCCTACGAAATTTGCATACGCATCGATCCGTTTAGGTTGACCTTTATTCATTACGTCCAGACAAGCGCTAGTAATTACTGTATTTCCAAGTTTGTAAGTTTCCCAATAATTAGTCCCTACAATCGTTTCGTTAATACCATTTTTTTCCCGGGCTAGATTCATAGCTTTATTGGCAAACGTTATAATCCATTGACGATTAACGGCTATAAAGTAGTCACCCATACTGTCCAGCGTATCAATCATATCTTGATTAACTTTAGCTAGTTCTGTTTGAGCAGCTTCTTTTTGAATAATTTCACTTCGGAGTTGCTGGTTTGTGTGTTCCAATTCATCCGTGCGAAATTTAACTAATTCCTCTAAGCTTTCCCGATACTGGTTTAATTCTTTATTCTTAAGCTCAATTTCAGAAGTATCCCATATTGAGATAACTCTTAAGCACCGAGTGTTAACCGTCACTTCATAATTTTCGATGTGTACAGGGAAAAGGCTCCCATCTTTCCTGATATGAACAGATTTATATCCATAATGGGCACTATATTGTATTAGCCCTTTATGCAGAAAGTCCTGTTGATGCCCTGGAGCACATAAAAATTTATAGATTGATTTGCCAATTAACTCAGCAACACAATATCCATGCATTTCGGCATATCGGGGATTCACTTTGAGCAATTCACCGCTATTGGCGTCACACACTACCATACCCCAGCTATTCTCTATGAAAATCTGATTCCAAATTTCGTTGTCCTCTCGAATCCCTACTAAAGTTGCCTCTTGGTTAGCAATCATTTGCTTTAATTCGACAATGACTTTATTTGTCGTCATTTTTCAATACCACTTTTCTTCATAAAATTGCTGCTAGTGAATGGGAGTAACACCTTAATAGTAATGTTAGCTGCTTATGTAGTTTGTGAGTACAAACACATACTAATGTGATCTTATTCGACAAATATCCCCTTATTACCTTCTTGTGAAATTATTTATTTTTAAATAGCAAACTCGCTCAGCTAAAGCTGAACATCGAGACTTCGCTGACGAAAGCTTCCGGTGGATGATTATAACTCTTAACCTGATTTTTTGCCTGTCATCGTGTTAATCTTCAGCTTAAAAAGAGTTACACCAGCTAACTGCGAATCTTTAAACACTGACACCTTATCTGAATAGTGCTGCATGATGATCGTCATTCCCTCGCGCTTAGCTTCAATTCCTTCGATAAATTCTACTTCGCCAAAACCAACCACACTCTGATATCTCATCGACCAATCGCAGCCATGCTCACTAGGAACAATCTCAGTATTTATATCAACTTCAAAGCTAGCCTGAGGATTCTCCCGAAGGATCGATAATTTTAAGCCTTCTCCTGCAGAATGAAAATACAATACTTGATTAGAGTAACCAAAATTCATTGGGATGATATAAGGCATATCGTGATACGATACGGCCAATCGACACACCTGAGCTTTCTCCATAATCTCATCCATTTCGTTCTGTTGAGTAATTTCCTTATCTTTCAGTCGCATATTTTTTGCCCCTTTTCATTTTTTAGTAACTATTAACTTCTTGAGGATTGTGACTCCTTTCTATACTCACTCACCTGATCTAGATTTGTCTGTATTATGAATTGAGTATTATAAATCCGCCTATAAAGACCGTCTTGCTTGATTAATTCTTCATGATTTCCGCTTTCTGCAATCGTTCCATTCTCGATTACAAGAATCTGATCGGATGCAAGCACCGTAGACAATCTATGAGCAATCACGAAACTAGTTCTGTCTTTTAGCAAGGGGACCATAGCCTTTTGAATATACAGCTCAGAAACAGAATCTAACGAGGAGGTCGCTTCATCGAGAATAATAATCCTTGGATTTTTTAAAATTACCCTGGCAATCGATACTCTTTGTTTTTCCCCGCCCGAGAGCTTTATTCCTCTATTTCCGACCACGGTCTTATAGTGATCCGGCAATGTCATAATGAAATCATGAATATAGGCTGCTTTACAGGCTGAGATTAGTTCTTCCTCTGTGGCGTCGAGTTTGGCATATCTTAAATTTGCTTCTATGGTATCATTGAAAAGATACGGTTCTTGCATAACGATTCCTATCTGATTTCTAAGCGAATCCAAGGTTACCTCGCGAATATTCCTGCCATCAATTTTGATACTTCCTTTGATGACTTCATATAATCTGGGGATTAAATTCGTGATGGTGGTTTTTCCCGCTCCACTGGAACCCACTAAGGCCACCATCGTACCTGGGTTTACCGAAAAACTAATATCTTCTAGAACGCTAACCTCAGGATTATAGGAAAAATACACCCTGTCAAATTCAACTTTACCTTTAATGACCTCTAGTTTTTTGGCACCTGGTTTATCTTCTATTTCTAATTTCTGATCGAAATATTCAAAAATTCGCTGAAATAAGGCCATCGACCTTGTTATATCAATATGAATATTCGAGAGCTGTGAAACGGGCAAATAAAGCCTTCCTAAAAGAGCTACAAAGGCAATGATACCTCCGATTGATATTTCACCTTTAATATACAAATATCCCCCGCTAAAATAAATTAGCAAAGGTCCCATGGCAATAAATGTTGTGATCGTCATTCGAAACCATCGACCAACAACAGACTCTCGTATTTGTAGACTTACAACTTCCTTATTTATTTTAGTAAATCTCTGATATTCATCCTGCTCTTTGGTAAATATTTTGGTGAGTATTGCTCCACTAATGCTCAAGGTTTCCTGGATCAACTGATTAAGCTCACTAATTCTTTCTTGACTCTTAGTAGCAATCTGCCATTTTAATTTCCCAACTTTCCTAGTGGGGATAATAAAGGTTGGTAGGATGATCATACCTACAATGGCTAGTTTCCAGTTCATCGATATTAAGACAATGCTTGTGGTAAGTAGTACTGCGGCACTACTTAAGGCATTCACAACGGTCGTGTTGAATATATCCTGGATTCCATCAATGTCACTCGTTAATCTGGTGATGATCTCACCCGGTTTGGCAGAGGCATGGAAATTTAAAGACATATGCTGCAAGTGGGAATACATCTGATTTTTCATATCATAAATGATATGTTTTGAAATCCAGATATTTAAGTAAGACTGAGCAACCTGTAACAACCCCAGTAGTATCGTTACTCCTATGGAAACGGCTATCAACAGACTTAACAGCTTTAGATCCTTTTCCGGCAATGCTTTGTCGATAATATTCTTGATTAATATCGGGGGTATAAGCCCCAATATTGAAGCCGCTATGATCGTGCCAATCACAATAAGCATCCGAATCCAATAGGGAATGAAATAGCTAAATATTCTAGTGAGCATTTTCCGCGTAACCTTTGGCATTTCTAGCGAGTCATCTGCAAATCGCAACCTGCCGATCCCTTGTTTCATAGTATCCTCTCCTGTAGTCTAATTATATCATAGTTATGCCTTCCCTTCTTCAACCCTCTCAAATGTCGATTTCTCTTTCAAATTACCAATTCTTTTTTCTAGTGGAAACTTTTTATTATAGAAGTATAAGCTCATTGGGGAGCAAAAGCCACTCCTCTACATAATCTATTCAAACTATACTTTAACTAAAAGTTAGCCGTGGCTAACCTTCAGACTAGAATAAGTTAGCTAAGGCAACGAAAAGGGGGTACATAATGTGAAGGGTGCAGTTAGAATCGATCCATTAGCAGACTTATCTCCGGGTTCGGTCTGTGAAATAGTTTCTTTAGAATTAAGCGGACTTTTACGGCGCCGTATTCTCGACTTAGGAATCGTCCCTGGGACGTTAATCCGATGTATCCGACGAGGTCCTTCCGGTGATCCGACCGCTTATCTGGTAAGAGAAACACTCATTGCCTTGCGAAGAGAAGATACGGCCCAAATTTTTGTGAGAAGGTTATCGAATGGAGAGGAATGTGTATGATTCTGTCTGCCGAAAAAAAGAAACTACTCTGGCAAGATCAGTTTGGTATTTCGGTTACTAAGGACCAATTCAGTGTTGCTTTGGCCGGTAACCCAAATGTTGGAAAGAGCACGATTTTTAACGCACTTACGGGGTTACATCAACATACTGGTAATTGGCCGGGTAAGACGGTTGATAATGCCCAAGGAAGCTTCTATCATCAGCAAAAGTCGTTTTTGATTGTTGACTTGCCAGGTACTTATTCCTTATTAGCCCATACTGTTGAGGAACAAATTGCGAGGGACTTTCTTTGTTTTGCGAATCCAGATGTCACGGTGGTTGTCCTTGACGCAACCTGCTTGGAGAGGAATCTCAACCTGGCTCTTCAAGTCTTTGAAATAACTACCAAAGTCATTGTCTGTCTGAATCTTATGGATGAGGCTGACAAGAAGGATTTGGTCATCGACGTACCTTCCTTAGAGCGTGAGTTAGGTGTCCCCGTCATAGCTGCCAGCGCCCGTCAAGGAGAGGGTCTTACAGAACTTCGCAATAAAATATATCAAGTCGCGACAGGGGCTTTGCAAACAAAACCCCGTCAAATCATCTATTCCTCAGAAGTCGAAAATGCCCTTCAAGACTTGCTGCCTTTAGTAGCAGACATCGCAAGCCATACTCTGCCCCCCCGCTGGATTGCTTTACGGCTGTTGGACGGAGACCAGAGCTTCCTCAATAGTTTAAGCAATTATTTAGATATTCACCAAACTTCATTTCATCCGGGTTGGGAGGAATCAAAATGTGCGCAATGATTCCCTCGAGAAGTCTAGGTGAGGTTTATTGTGAAGCTGAAGGTGTTCGCAAATCTAATCTAAAGTCGTTCAGCGATCAGATTGTTGCCGATATTTATGGCAATGCTGAACAAATTACCAAGCAAGTGCTTTCTAAGAAAGGGAGCCAACGAATCAGCTTCGATCAAACGATTGATAATCTTGTAACCTCCAAGTGGTTAGGTTATCCACTCATGATACTCTTATTGATCGGCGTCTTTTGGATAACGATAGAAGGGGCGAATATTCCTTCCGCCTTCCTCGCCACCGGGCTCTTTGCTTTCCAAGACCAACTTACTCTCTGGTTCCAATGGCTCGGGGCACCGGATTGGGTACATGGAGTTCTTGTCCTAGGAGTTTATCGTACCTTAGCCTGGGTTGTCGCAGTGATGTTACCTCCTATGGCTATCTTCTTTCCCCTATTTACCCTCTTAGAAGACTCAGGCTATCTCCCTCGAATTGCCTTTAACCTAGATCACATTTTCAAGAAGGCTAGAGCCTGTGGTAAACAGAGTCTGACCATGTGTATGGGGTTTGGGTGTAATGCCGCTGGAGTAACTTCCTGCAGAATTATCGACTCTCCCCGCGAACGCTTAATCGCGATCTTAACCAATAATTTTGTCCCTTGCAATGGCAGATTTCCAACCTTAATAGCTATATCCTCGATTTTTATTGGCGGTACTATTGCAGCCTATTCAGGATTAATCAATGCCTTGGTCCTTTCCATCATAATTTTGCTGGGTGTAGGGGCTACTTTGTCGATATCTTGGCTCCTGTCAATGACCATTTTGAAAGGTGAACCTTCGTCCTTGGTCTTAGAATTGCCGTCCTATCGTCGCCCTAAGATCGGAGCAGTGATCTACCGTTCCATGATTGATCGCACCCTATTTGTTTTAAGACGTGCAATCATAATAGCCGCTCCCGCCGGTGGGGTAATCTGGATTCTAGCCAACGTCAGTGTTGGGGAACTAAGCATCCTCTCCACTGTAGCTCAAGCTCTAAATCCGCTGGGGCACTTAATTGGCCTGGATGGGTTTATTCTGATGGCTTTTATTCTGGGGCTGCCAGCAAACGAGATCGTCTTACCTATTCTCATCATGAGTTATCTCTCCACCGGCGCACTACAGGATTATGCTAGTTTGGAAGAGCTGAGAAATGTCCTGGTTAATCACGGCTGGACCTGGCTAACGGCAGTAAACGTGATGCTGTTTTCCTTGTTACATTGGCCTTGTGCAACCACGTTATTGACAACTTATAAGGAAACAGGCAGTAAAAAATGGGTATTCTTATCTTTCTTAATACCCACGATCATAGGAATTTCTGTTTGTTTTATCCTCACTCAAGTGGTTAGACTTTTAGGCTTAGTCTAGCCCTAAAGAAAATTCACACATCGGTTTTACTGGAGGACACAATGTATTCCAGTAAAACCTTATACCATTCGGGATTATTATTTAGGAACGTGACAATGGCTTGGATTGAGCGAATGGTAGCTTGAGAAAGATAATGCTCCATCGCCTCAGCTTCTGCTTCAATATCACAATTAGTTTTAATCAGGATAAGAAATTCCTTTAATAACTGGTTGCGTTTAACTAAAAAGTCCCCTATAATGTTCCCTTTTTCAGTAAGAGTAATTTCACCATAGCGTTCATACGAAATATACTGACCATTTTTTAGTTTGTGCAAGGCTTTAGTTACGGAGGGCATAGAAACACCTAGTTTGACACTGAGATCAGTTACCCTCACAGTATCAGTACATAGGGAAAAACGATAAAGTTCTTCTAAATAATCTTCCAAACTAGGTGTGAGAGTCGTCATCGCTACTCCTTAACTTAACACATTTGGTACAATTTCAATTTATACATATGCGAGAGCGTATCCGGACTTTCCAACTATTCTCAACTATTCAGATTTTCAACCCGAGTTCAGTCGCATTAATCCCTTATTCTAATTGGCACCAAATTAAACCATGGGCTTAGTTAACTCTAAGTCCATGGTTTAATTTGGTTTTGTATTTGTTTGTATTTGTTCATTTTTTTATTTGAGTGTTGTCTTGTGTTGTCTTCTGTTTTTTGAGATTTAATTAAGCCTTTCGTTTTTAGACTATTCTGTTTATTTATTAGGACAACCCAAATTCTTTGGATAGAACTCTTCATATAACATAAACTACACCACAGAAAGATTTAAGATATTAATCTACGGAGGAGGCACCTTCGATGGATCACTCAGATAATAAATATCCTTCAGTAACAGTCCACCCTCAATTGCGTCGTATTTTGCTGGCAAATCCAACTCAAGAATCTTTAAGCAAGATTATTGAATACCAACTCTTTGATCAGCCCCGTCCACCTCTTGCTGATGATATACTTTGCCTTTTACCCTATTGGGAGCAGCAGGCCTGCGAAGGGAATGTAGTTATAGCCTCCCTCATCCAGTACATGGCGCAATCGTCTCCCCGTTTTATAAAGAACGAGAAAATGATTCAAGCTAACCTCTTGCGGATTCGAATCTTGGCCTCGACCCCCGGAATTTTTTCTTTTCCATCGATCGAAATTCAAGAGTGCCTTGAACAATTTTTACAAACATCTGACCTTTTAGCAGACCTGCCAGAATTAGAGGTGGTATCCTTTTCATCTGATGAGATTGCTCCACTAGCCTCTGATTTAAAGCGTTTCCGACTCTCTCCTCACAGTCGCCGCTATATTCACAACTTATTCCACGCTGAGCGACGTGAAGCTACGCTATCAGTCCTTGCGCATATAGCTAAGAACTACCCTCTACTGCCCACTTGCAAGAAAGCCTATGCCCTCATGTTGTCTCTCGACAACACAGAGATCTGGGGACGACATCCTTTTTGCCTACGCCTAATCGCCAATCGCTTTTGGGACTATGAATTGATGAAGGCCATAGAAGCCTAACTTCCTCCTCTATTTCAAATAAATACACCGCTCCATGCTCGGAATATACGGCGACCATTCATCCTCAGGGTGGTTTTCTTTAGCTTGTTCAAAATGGAAAAGTTCGGCATCCATGACATCTGCATGGTGAATCACCAAAGCCTCCATCAACTTGGGCCTTTTTGGGGATTGCCACTCATATTTACCATGGTGACTTGTAAGGATATGCAGTAACTTGGATCGCAACTCACGTGGAAAATTCGGGATTCTCGCGATCTCCTCGCTCAGAAGTTCGATCCCTAAGATAATGTGCCCCAGGAGTCGCCCTTCTGTTGTTACTTTAATCCCTCGAGTGTAAGAATACTCCCCGATCTTACCAACGTCATGCAAAAGTGCACCCGTGATGACTAAATCCCGGTCCATTTTCAGGTAATTCACCGAAATCCCGGCTGCCATCTCAGCCACTCTAATACTATGTTCCCAAAGCCCGCGCAAATAGGCTTGATGGATTTTCAGGGCGGCAGGGGCTTGCCGATAGGCTGCTCCCCATACCGGGTGGATTAAAAACTGATCCAGTAGTGCTTTGAGTTCTGGTTGTGTAATCTTAGCTAAAAGGGACTGTAAGCGATGTTCCAATTCTTTCGCGGTTACTGGAGAACTCGGCAAAAGGTCGGATAAATCGACCTCTTCCTGGGGAATCATCCGTATTGTTTCAATCGTAAGATCAAGTGTACCTCGGTATTCAGAAGCAACTCCTTTGACACGGAAAATGTCTTGATCATTTAGCCATCCCAGGACCTGCGGATCATAGTTCCACATTTTACCTTGAATCATTCCCGAGCGGTCTTGACACGTCAAGGAGAGATATGCTCCAGGTTTTTGACGAAAGGGAACTTCTTTCCATTCGTTGACTAGGACAGTTCCCTCAAACCGTTCCCCAGCTTTACAATCTTTCAGCATATAATAAACTCTTCCTTTCTCTCACTAACCTTATATTAAGTAGTGTAACAGAGTGGCGAGACTTTTCTGTGTATATCGTATTTGCATTATAATCGCAAACAGTGTCACATATCCCCTATCGTTTCCAACTGGAAGCAAGAATGTCCCTGACTTGTATTCCGTCCTCCCCGTGGACCCAAGCCTAGAGGAAGTTTCTTAGCTGAGAGAGCACGATTAGTGGAATTGCGTCAATGAGCGCAGTCGATCAGGCGTTAAGAACCGCAACTGTTCACATGCAGAAAGCCCAGAAGTTTTGCGGTTTAGCCTGGGCGACAAGGGAATAGCAATGGAACGTTGTGCGAACACGATAGTCTCCGGTGGAGAGTATCGCCGAAGCCGCTGATCCCAATAGGAACACTTCGCGGCGTAGGATGCTAAGAAACTTCCTCCCACTTCCTCTCCCTATCTATAATTCCCCAAAGTTTCTCGAACTCGCTTAAGAATAAGTTCTCGAAACTCCACCGGTTCTAGAATTTCGGCCGCAGATCCAAATCCTAAAACCCAAGTAATGAATTCATTGACCCCGATAATGTCATCTTCAAAAAGAATCGATCCATCCTCTAAGGTAGTTAGTTGACTTGAACGATGCGCTACATCTTTACGTACCTTAGCAATCGTTTGCGAACGATTGAGAAAGCGTACTTTGACTCGGACCAACTCCCCATATTCCATTCCCCAACGTGGCCCGAACCAATCCTTAAGGGAAAAATCTGCTGGGTAAACAAACGATTCGTTGGTTACGTTCACCTCGTGAACATTCTTTAAATGATAGGTCTTAAACAACTCCCCGTGTCGAGCAACCAAATACCAACACCTTAAACGCGAATAATAGACGATACCCAAAGGATCCACCGCTATCTCTCGGCCGTTAAATTTGATAGTCACTCGCTTATTTTTCAAAATTGCATTCTCTATCAATGGAAAAGTATTCCCTTGAATAGGCTCCAAGGGAGTAAGTCCCCCTTTGATGTAGCGAAAACTCTCTTCCTCTTCTAAATCAAAACCAGACAAGATTTTTTGTCTTAACCCCTCTTTGAGAGCATTCTCTTCCTGCAAAAAATCCAGTGCTCCTAAGACCCCTACCGCCTCACGAACATTCAGATGCACCGGAGTGTAACGTTTTTCGGCCGCAGCCATAAACCATTTGACCTCCGGTTGAAAAAGATCCTCCTCATCGTTATCATTTCCTTCATCATGATCCGTATATAATGGTAATGTATTTTCTATTGAAGAAGCTAGCACTCTAAGATCCTGTTTCATCGTGCCCCAAGGAACGCCGCATCCATCGGCCAAGGTTCGTCCGCTTAATCCCTCAGGATGGGCTTCAAGCAAGGCCATGATTTTCCCCATGCGATCAATCGATTCCAAAGGATTCACCTCCATACATTTTCAGGAGGCGTGTGAATTCTTCCCTAACCTTTTCTCTAAGTGTGGGAGGTTCAAGAACCTCAGCACCCGCTCCAAACCCACGTAACCAAACCGCTAGTTCATCTAACCCTTCCACCTGATCTTTCATTAACAAACCTTCGACCTCCTCGATTAAGGTACAGGTTGTCCGGCTGGCAAGTTCCTCTCTTACACGGTTAAGGGTTGAAAAATGATTATGAAAACGAATGACAACCTCTACCGGTTTTTGATCCCGATAAACTCCCCAAGCATTTCGATACCAAGACTTAAGATTAAATCCTTCGATTGGGGGAAATGAGGCCTCCTTACAACGGGTGACATCTAAAATGCGATTCACTAAATAGGTTTTAATCGTTTGATCTCGCCCATCCTGAGCAATAAGATACCAATTATCAAGGACCCAGTAATAAACAATCCCTAGTGGATTTAATCTAAGTAAACGTGCTGCTTCTTCCTCTTTGCGATAGAGAATATCAACTTGACATTTACTTCGAGCAGCCTCTTCAAGTTCATAACAACATTGGCTGCGATGTACATCTTGAGTTGGAGTTCTCCCGTGCACAAACATGGTTTCTCGTGATGAATTGTTCTCGCCGAGCCATAGTTTAAGTTTGGCGTTTAGGGATTTCATTTCATCTGAAATAGGTGCCAGAGCACCTGCCACGTTTAACGCTTCTAAAAGAAGGGTCTTTTCCCTCAATGCTAACTGGATAGGTGGTAGCACCTGCTCCAGGCTGACTACGTACTCATCCCCACGGCGCTTAATGAGGTTCTTCTTTTCTAAGTCTTTCATAGCCCGTTCCACCGTTTTACTACTGATTTCTTCTTCATCCCGTCGATTAAACCGCTTGTAGATTTCCAGGCTGCTCAATCCTTGAGGGGTCGATGTAAGCATTCGCAAGATCTCCATTTGTCGGAGCGTTGATGCCTTAACCGGCACAATCCCATTCCAACCACTCGAGAGCAGATATAGTGTTCCCCTTCCATCCAGCTTAAATCGAAAACCGTTGTCCTTCATTTCTTCAAAATCCCTTTGAACAGTTGCCTGACTTACCCCAAATTTCCTTGCCAAGCTAAAGTAGGTATTTACCCATGGTTCTGTAGCAATGTCTTTGACCATCTCTCGTTGACGTGTCAACTTATCCAAACTTACCTACCCCCATCCCTTGTAACCTGAAGCAAAAATGTTAGAATAAGATATGTTGAAGGAGGTGAATCCACCGTGGATCCTAGCCTAAAAACGAGTATGAAGATTAACATTACACAAAAAGCTATGGAATTCCTTCACAAGGCCAAAAAAAATGAATTTTACATTGAACTTATGATCTTGACACAATGTTGTATTCCGCTAGCTACCCCCCCTAAGGTACGCAAAGGAAGCCCTCGAAAGCCAGAAAACTTTCACAGGTATAATGTTAATGGAATCACGGTATATTATGACCGAAATCTGATTCCCAAGCCTGAAGTAACCATCGATACTGAAATTCTCGGCTTTTCCGAAGGGTTAATCGTTACCGATTGGGTTATTAAATATTAAAGTCGGCCATTTAGGCCGACTTTTTATGTTATTAGAACATATTCTATCATTATTCCAAGATCTGTAAACTTACTTTATAATCATAGATCAACTCGTTGAACTCATCTGTAGAACCAATTTTATGAATTAAGGTCTGTGCTTTTTGCAACAAACGTCTATGTACCTCTTCCCTGTTGCCTAAAAACTTATTCAGCCGCTTCATATGAGGATCACTCGTAAATTCTATAAGTCGATGGTAGCGTTGGCTCGCGCGGGCTTCTGCCTCGACATCGAGCTGTAGCATAGCTATGGAATCCAGAGTTTGGTCAATATTGTTCATTCCCCAAAAAACACTTTGAGAATTATCACTGATCAGCGGTGATCCACCTAATTTATTGATCGCTACCGAAATTATCTCCATGTGCCCTAATTCTTCCGCTGCGATTAGCCCTAGCAGTTCCCGAACATAGCGGTTTGATATATTAGATCGACGGTTTAAGTAATGTATTGAAGATCTTAATTCTCTCTGGTATTCTTCGAACAAAACTTTAGCCAAGATTGGATCCGGGCCTTCAACATGTACGGGATATATTAAACGTTTTTTATAATAGAACACTTTTATCCCTCCCCCAATTTTTCAATCCTGCCTACAGTATATGGAAACAGGACTCCTATGGTCACACAAGAAAAAAACCCCACTATCACTAGTAGGGGCAAGAAGAGGGGAAAAAATGAGAAGAAGAAGGATTTATCGTAACCAATAAACTAATAGGTAATCATTGGATAGTTTAGATTATAATGCTTAAATGTTTCTGTTCCGTGAACTTTATGTGAAGAATTTGTTAAATTTTATCCTCCAGACCTTTTACCCCAATATCTCGTCGAAAATGAGCGTTGGGAAATTCGATTTGTTGCACCAGAGAATAAGCCTTTTCCCGAGCCTCTTGGAGGGTTTTCCCTTCTGAGGTTATCCCCAACACCCTGCCCCCGCTACTCAAAAGTTGTCCCTCAATGATTCCCGTCCCAGCATGGAATATCACTGAATCCTCTCTTACCTCAGGCAATCGGATAGGTACCCCCTTAGAGTATGCTAAAGGGTAACCTTCAGCGGCCATCACGACACAGACTGCGACTTCTTCTTTCCACTCCAACTGAACCTCAGACAAACGGCGTTCTGTACACGCCCAAAGAATCGGCAAAAGATCCGATTTTAGGCGTTTCATCACGACTTGGGTTTCAGGATCACCAAACCGAACATTGTATTCCAGAAGTTTAGGCCCCTTCTGGGTTAGCATCAGCCCTAGGAAAAGCACCCCCATAAAGGGTGTCCCTCGTTCTTGCATAACCCGCAAGGTCGGAGCGACAAGGTCGCGCATGACGTTTGCTTCCAGCTCAGGCGACCAAATCGGTGGAGGGCTATAGGTTCCCATTCCGCCAGTGTTAAGCCCGAGATCACCGTCTAAGGCCCGTTTGTGGTCTTGAACGGGAACCATCGGCAGCGCAGTTACTCCGTCAGAAAAACACAGCAAGCTGACTTCTTGGCCTTCTAAAAATTCCTCAATCACAAGCTTTTTACCCGCAGAACCAAATCCGCCGTCCATGATTTCATCAACTGCCTGGAGAGCAGTTTCCAGATCTTGGGCAACAATGACCCCCTTACCCGCAGCAAGACCATCTGCCTTTAAAACGCAGGGGGCTCCAATCGTTTTGAGATAGTTTTTAGCTTGGTCCGAATCCTCAAATACCTGCCACTCTGCTGTGGGGATCTTCGCCTCTTCCATAATAATTTTAGCGAAGGATTTGCTCCCCTCCAACAGTGCTGCCCCCTGATTCGGTCCGAAGATCCTTAGACCGGCTTCCTGAAAGGCATCTACGATCCCTAAACTCAAAGGGTCTTCCGGCCCGACTATGGTTAAATCAATCGATTCTTGGAGCGCAAATTCGACTAAGCCCGCAATATCGTGAGTTGGTATTGTCACATTCCATAACAAAGTCCCAGCATTCCCAGGCGCGACAAATAGCTGTTCAAGTTCCGGGCTCTGCGCTAATTTCCAAGCCAGAGCATGTTCGCGTCCTCCGTTGCCTACAATTAACACCCGTTTGCTGTAACCCATAATCTCACCTCGTCTTCCAATCGATATTAATGCTGAAAATGCCGACGATGCGTAAAAACCATGATGATGTTTAAACGATTGGCCGCCTCGATCACTGCAGCATCTTTAAGGGATCCCCCCGGTTGGACAATCGCCCGGATTCCAGCCTTAGCCGCCTCTTCTATAGAATCTGGGAACGGAAAGAAAGCATCCGAGGCCAAATAAGCCCCTTTAGAGCTATCTCCAGCCTGATCAAGCGCTATCTTGACAGAACCCACCCGATTCATTTGCCCCGCTCCGACACCTAGGGTTCGTCTATGATCTGTGACCACGATGGCGTTTGACTTGACATGCTTCACCACGCGCCAAGCAAAATCAAGCGCTTGGAGATCCTCTTCGGTTGGTTTATGGTCGGTCACCAAATCCCATTCGGTGACCGATGCTGTCCCTCGATCGATCTCTTGAACAAGGTATCCGCCATCAATGCTTTTTAGGCCAATTTTTGTTTTATTGGAGTCACCTCGTCCGACTACGAAGAGGCGAAGATTTTGCTTCGCACTAAGAATCTCTCGAGCTTCCGGACTGAATTCAGGCGCAATAATAACTTCATAAAAACGCTCTTGAAGTGCTTCAGCACAGGTCGTTTCAACCACTCGGTTAAAGGCAACTATCCCACCAAAAGCGGACATAGGATCCGCAGCATAGGCACTCTCATAGGCCTCTAAAGGGGTCTTTCCCGAAGCAACTCCACATGGATTAGAGTGCTTAATAATCGCCGCTGTACACGTATCAAACTCATGGACTATTTTCCAGGCTGCATCCATATCATTCCAATTGTTGTAGGAAAGTTCTTTGCCTTGAAGTTGTTTTCCGTTAGCCAGGGACCCTTCTCCTGCCTCAGAATTGACATAGAACGCAGCTTTCTGCTGAGGGTTCTCACCATAACGTAATTCTTGAACTTTTTGAGCTGTTAAACGAAGGGTTTCTGGGAAGCTTCCAGTAGGTTCAAGTTGACGCTCTAAGTACCCAGCAATCAGACGGTCATATTCAGCGGTATGGGCAAAGGCTTCAGCAGCTAGGCGCCTGCGCCTGCCTGCTGAAACAGTTCCAGTCTCACGAAGTACGCTGATAACCTCTTCATAGGACTCTGGATTGACAACGACAATAACCCGCCCATGGTTTTTGGCCGCGGCGCGAACCATAGTCGGTCCACCTACATCAATATTCTCGATAGCCTCTTCAAAAGTCACCCCTGGCTTGGCAATCGTTTCTCGGAACGGATAAAGATTCACAACCACTAAGTCGATAAAGCGGATTCCATTTTGCTCCATTTGTTCCATGTGTTCGCGACAATCCCGCGCTAAAATTCCGCCATGGATTAAAGGATGAAGGGTCTTCACCCGGCCATCCAAAACTTCGGGAAATCCAGTCACCTCACTGACATAGTTTACTGGAATATTGGCTTCGTCCAAGGTTTTGTAAGTTCCTCCGGTCGAAATCAATTCAAAGCCTAAATCTACTAATTCACGCGCTAAAACAACAATTCCCGTTTTGTCTGAAACGCTGATAATAGCTCTTCGCTTCATTCTTATCCCTCCTGTTGCAAAATCTGTACTCGTCGTCCGAAACGCTGTACCTTCCCTAAAACCAACAAACGCACAGCCTCTGGGTAGAGACGATGTTCAACCTCTAAAATTCTCTGGGCTAAACTCTCTTCAGTGTCCTCAGGTAAAACAGGGACCGCTTCTTGTAAAATAATTGGGCCGCTGTCCAGGCCTTCATCCACCAGGTGTACTGTACAACCGCTTACCTTAACCCCATACTCTACTGCTTGCAACTGGGCATGAAGCCCCGGGAAGGCTGGAAGCAAGGAAGGGTGAATATTCAGGACTGGAAAACTAACTTGACGAATAAACTGTGGACTTAAGACTCGCATATACCCGGCCAAGAGTAATAGCTCCACTCGGTTTTCTCGCATCCAAATCAGGATATCTTCCTCCTGAGCTTGGCGATGGGGGTAATTTTTGATTGGGAAAACACGAGTAAGAATTCCTGCCTCTTCAGATCGCTTCAGTGCCCCAGTCCCAGGTTGATCTGACCCCACAGCCACAATTTTGATGGGGAGACAGCCACTCTGACAGGCCTCAATCAAGGCCTGGAGATTACTTCCCCGACCAGAGGCCAGTATCGCCGTCCTCAATACTCCACCCCTTCTCCCTCAACAACCCTGCCTATGGCAAAGCTATTCTCGCCTAAATCAGTGAGTTTTTGACGGACGGAATTTTCATCTTCCTGACTAACAACAAGCACAAAACCAATCCCCATATTGAAGGTTCGATACATTTCTGGCCAGGCTACATCTCCAAGGCGTTGAAGAAATGTAAAGACCGCTGGACGCTCCCAGGCGTTTAAATCTATCCGAACTCCTAAACCCGCTGGCAAGATCCGGGGGACGTTTTCCGTTAACCCTCCCCCTGTAATATGAGCCATGCCTAAAATTTCCCCGCCCTCCAGAAGCGGCAGAATGGACTTAACATAAATCTTCGTCGGACGAAGTAAAGCCTCGCCAAGCGCTTCTCCTAGCTCAGGAATTACTTCATCCAAGGGGATTTTCTCAATAATTTTTCGGGCCAAGGAATACCCATTACTATGTAGTCCGGTTGAGGGTAAGCCTATAAGGACATCTCCCGCTTGAATCTTTGATCCATCAATTAACTGCTGACGATTGACAACCCCCACTGAGAATCCGGCAATATCATATTCATCTTCAGCATAGAAACCAGGCATTTCTGCCGTTTCTCCCCCGATCAATGCGCAACCAGCTATTTCACACCCTTTTGCTACCCCGCCGACGACCTCAGCAACTCGGCTCGGCTCCACCTTTCCAACTGCTAGATAATCGAGGAAAAACAAAGGCTCTGCACCTTGGACTAAAATATCATTGACGCACATAGCGACCGCATCTTGCCCAATACTATCATGTCGATTCATCTGAAAAGCAAGGCGAAGCTTCGTTCCCACACCATCCGTTCCAGAAACCAGGACTGGATCCGGATATTTTTCTAAATCCAGCTTAAAAAGCCCTCCAAATCCTCCAAGCCCGCCGAGAACTTCCGGACGAAGTGTTCTCGCAACCGCTGGTTTGATGCGTTCTACCACTTCATTTCCAGCCTGAATGTCGACGCCCGCGTCCCGATATGAGTATCCCAACTGTTGTTCCCCCTTACAGTTTCAATGCGTCAATATTCTTTACATAAGATTTAACTCTATAATCACGCAAAACTCATCAGCAAAAATTCCGCTGTTCTAAATTATTCTTACTTTGGTTTAAATTCGAGAGTGGAATAGGATAAACGCCATTAAAACAAGCCAAACAAACGTCCGACGTGCCAAGCGCCCGAAGCAGCCCTTCCTCGGAAATATAATGCAACGAATCTGCCCCTACAAACTTACGAATTCCCTCAATATCTAATTGATTGGCGATAAGTTTCTCTCGTTCTGCTGTATCTATTCCGTAATAGCACGGGTAGGCTACGGGTGGAGAACTGATTAAGAAATGCACTTCCTTTGCCCCTGCATTCTTGACCATTTCCACTAGCTTGGAACTCGTAGTTCCTCGAACGATGGAATCATCAATCATAACTACACGCTTATCTTTAAGAACGCTCGTATTAGCGTTAAGTTTCAAGCGAACCCCAACTTCTCTCATAGCCTGAGTCGGTTGAATAAAGGTGCGTCCGACGTAACGGTTCTTAATAAGTCCTTCACCAAAGGGAATCCCCAAAGCCGTGGCATATCCAAGAGCAGAAGCAGTTCCTGAATCTGGGACTGCGATTACCAGATCTGCATCAACCGGACATTCGCGGGCCAATTCAATGCCCATCTGACGTCTGCTCTCAGAAACATTTAACTGATCCATCGTGCTATCTGGTCGAGCAAAATAGATGTATTCGAAGGCACAAGACGTTTGCGCAGTTTTGGTAAGCCCTTGACGCGAGTGCAATCCGTCATCATCGATAACAACAATTTCGCCAGGTTCGACATCCCTCACAAACTCTGCTCCAACAGTATCTAGCGCACAACTTTCTGAGGCAAGACAATAGCGGTCACCCATTAGACCAATACATAACGGACGAACACCATGGGGATCCCGCATTCCAAACAGCTTATCCTCGGCAAGGATAACCAAGGCATACGCTCCTCGTAGATCCATCATGGTCTTGACCAGGGCATCTTCTAAGGAATCTCGGCGGTAGCGAGTGATAAGGTTAATGATGACTTCGCTATCAATCGTTGTTTGGAAAACTGCACCGTTTTTCCCCAGTTCTTCCCGTAGTTCCAAGGCATTCGTCAAATTTCCATTATGGGCCAAGGCCATCATGCCTTTTTGATAGTGTACCACCAAGGGCTGGGCATTAGCGAGTAAGCTTGACCCCGTCGTGGAATAACGAACATGCCCGATTGCCATTTTCCCTTTGAGTCCTTCAACAACGCTGTCAGAAAACACTTCTGACACTAAACCCATCCCTTTATGCAGCGTGATGCCTCGACCATCTGAAGTAGCGATACCGGCACTTTCCTGCCCTCTATGTTGTAATGCATACAGCCCGTAGTAAGTTAAACGTGCGACCTCCTGATCGGGAGCGTAAATTCCAAAGACGCCACATTCTTCTTTCGGTTTATCTTCTCCAAATTCGATCATTCCCGGCCTCCCTCTCCCACCCAGTGAATAAATGATTAATTCCTATCCCGAATTACCTTAACTCTTAAAATTCAGCTTTGTCCTACGCCTGAGCAAGGGCGTCTTTTACCCGACGATAGACTTCCTGATAGGCCTCTTCCACTCTGCCAAGATCCCGTCGGAAACGATCCTTGTCGAGCTTCTCACGAGTTTCGATATCCCAATAACGGCAAGTATCTGGAGATATCTCATCTCCCAGATAGACTTTTCCATCCGCAACCCCAAACTCTAGTTTAAAGTCAATCAAGTCGATCCCCGCTTTTACTAAGATGTTCTTTAAAATTTCGTTAATTCTAAAGCCTAAAGCTTGAATTTCTCGCGTATGATCCACGCTAGCCCATCCCATCGCTGCGACATGAGATTCATTGACCATCGGATCTCCTAGTTCATCATCTTTATAATACAATTCCACAACCGGTCGGCTGAGAACAAAGCCCTCCTCGACTCCAACACGTTTCGCTAAGCTTCCGGCTACAATGTTACGAACAACCACCTCGAGGGGAATCATGTCTAGGCGACGCACAAGCATATCCCGCTCGCTTAACAATCGAACATAGTGGGTTGGGATACCCGCTTTTTCTATCTCTTCAAAGAAGAGTGCTGATAACTGATTATTGACTTCTCCCTTATCCACGATTTGTCCTTTTTTCTCGCCATTAAAAGCAGTAGCATCATCTTTATAGGCTACCCAGAAATAGTCACTCTGATCAGTATCGTAAACTCTCTTCGCTTTTCCCTCATACCTTAATTCCAACTTTTCCATATAATTTTTCCTCCTTCAATCGTCAGTTTATTAGCACGTTCGCCGCTCCAGAGCTTGGTGAACGTGCAATTCATTTGCATTCATCTCACCTATTCTAGGCCTAAGCGTTGAAAAATATCTTCTACGTGCTTCGTATGGTAAGCATAATCAAACAGGTCGTTAATTTCTTCTGTATTTAAATATTCCCGTATACTTGAGTCTCTACTGATCAGGTTCTGGAATTGTTCTTTGCTATTCCAGGCTTCCATAGCATTGCCTTGAACTAAAGCGTATGCTGACTCCCGACTGGCACCCTTTTCGACTAAGGCCAGCATGACGCGTTGGGAAAAAATCAGGCCGAATCCCTTGTCAATGTTCAGCTTCATTTGCTCTGGAAATACTTCCAACCGTCCTATAAGCTGGGTCATCTTATGGAGCATATAGTCGAGAGCAATGGTGCTGTCCGGTAAAATCATCCGCTCCGCCGAGGAATGGGAGATATCTCGTTCATGCCATAAGGCGACATTCTCCAAGGCTACTTGAGCATTGGCACGAATAACCCGGGCCATGCCGCAAATGCGTTCTGGAGTTATGGGATTCTTCTTGTGAGGCATAGCTGAGGAGCCTTTCTGACCTTTGGCAAAGGCTTCTTCCACTTCATGTACATCGGTCCGCTGTAGGTTACGAAGCTCGGTCGCCATTTTATCCAGCGAGCTTGCGATACCCGCAAGCGTCGTCATGAAGAAGGCATGCCGATCGCGTTGTAGGATTTGTGTCGATATTAAAGCTGGCTCTAAGTGAAGTACTTGGCAAACATGTGCTTCAACTTGAGGATCTACATTGGCAAACGTCCCTACTGCTCCAGAAATCTTGCCTACCCGTATTTCCTCACGGGCAAAATCCAAACGCTTCTTTTGACGTCTAATTTCATCGTACCAGAGCGCAAACTTCAACCCCAGGGTAATCGGCTCAGCGTGAATTCCATGCGTTCGCCCCATCATTAGGGTATCCCGATGTTCCAGCGCCCTGCGGCGTAAGGACGCTTCCAACCCTTCCATTTTAGACAACAAAATATCAGACGCTTCTACCAATTGTAGGGATAAGGCTGTATCCAGAACATCTGAAGATGTAAGGCCAAGATGAATGTGTTTTGCTTCATCTCCCACATTCTCTGCAACATTGGTCAAGAATGCTAACACATCATGTTGGGTTACTTCTTCAATAGCCTGTACCCTTTCCCACGAAAAAGCAGCCTTCTCTCGGATGACCTCCACTGCCTCATTCGGAATCTTTCCTAGTTTGGCCCACCCTTCACAGGCGGCAATTTCAATCTTCAACCAGAGAGCGAGGCGATGTTCGTCTGTCCAAATCCCCCCCATTTCAGGAAGCGTATACCGTTCAATCATACTTGAGTCCCCTTTTCACTTAAGCGTTTTTGCAACACTTCGTCCTTCGCTTCGATGTCCTTCTGCATCTGGGTTCGATAGTTATAAACCTTAATACTCAAAGGTTTATCCTGAATGGCTAGAATCTGTACCGCTAGCAACGCAGCATTGCGTGCTGCACCAATGCCTACGGTGGCAACAGGAATTCCTGGAGGCATTTGCACAATGGAATAAAGTGCGTCGATACCTTCCATGGCACCACTACTGAGGGGAACACCGATCACAGGTAGAATTGTTGCCCCGGCCACAACCCCTGGCAAATGAGCAGCTAACCCTGCCGCTGCAATGATGAGTTTTCCTCCTTGAGCTTCAAAAGCTTTCACCCAGTCTACGGTTCTATCCAATGTTCTATGGGCGGAAGATATTTTGACTTCAAAATCAAGTTCAAATTGACGGAGAACTGTCAGTGTGTCCTCCATGATTTTGTAGTCTGAATCACTTCCCATAATGACCCCAATCTGGCTCATCTAATTTTCGCCCCTCTTTCCCTAATCTTACGTTTATCCTTACCCTTATCCTTACTTTTACTCTTTTCCTTACCCCTAACCATAGCAAAAACCCAGACCAGAGCAGATTACACCCTTTTAATCAGAGTGAAACCTACCCGCCTGGGCTTTTATCCCTTCGGTGTGATTTGATTGCTCAATCAAACCTGTACCACTTGGACAAAATCAATTGCCCTAGGTACACTTTCGCTCATAGTCAGGCAATTTACGGCAGCCTGGTAGAAACTTGCGGACCATATCACCGCGGTTATATGAACTCCTTATGAATTTTGGATAAGTTCATTTTACAAGAAGGTATCCTTAAGGTCAATAGAAAATCGAACATTAATATTTATTTAAATAAAAACGTTCGATTAGGCTCAGTAAATCTTTTGCTTTTCCTACACAACCAATTTTGATCAACCCTATTCTTTACTCTTCGCGACTTCAACCCCCGCCCATTCTTCATAGCATTTAACAACAGAACACATATCTTCATTGGCATACCCTTTTAGGATGGCCATCTGTAACATTTCCTTGACGAGGGAAAGTACTGGCACGGGCACTTGGAGTTGGGCAGCAATGCTCGTGGCTAAGCCCAAGTCTTTATACATTAACGGTATACCACCGGCTTCCGGTTGGGGTTAACCTGCGACCAAAATGGAAGCCCTTCCACATCACCCGCTACGGTTAAAGCATAGGACCCTACTTGGTTCGCTAGTTTTACAGCTTCTGGCAAAGGGAATCCCCGTAATAAGCCCGATAATAAGCCTGCCGCAAAAGCATCACCTGCCCCGATAGGGTCAACAATCTGCTCGACCGTAAAGCCCGGAACCAGACCCGTTTCTGTCTGATTAGCATAATAAGCTCCACCTGCACCGAGCTTAACCACAACTAGTTTGGCTCCATGCTCTATTAATTGGCTGGCAATTGACTCCGGTTTCATTTCCCCTGTCAGAATGAACCCTTCTTCAAGTCCCGGTAAAACAATGTCACTTTCCCCCGCAATGTTCATAAGTGTTACTTTCGCCTCTTTAGGAGACCAAAGCTTTAGTCGAATATTGGGATCGAAAACCACCGTCACAGCATTTTTTTTGGCCAAGCGGATGGCCTGAAATATCGTCTCTTGACAAGATGAACTTAAAGCAGGTGTGATCCCAGTGATATGCAAAAATTTTGCTTTTGCAATATATTCCTCATTTAAATCATTAGGGGTCATCTCACTAGCGGCTGAATTTTTACGATAATAAGATATTTTGGGTTCTTGCCTGATTTGTCTTTCTTTAAAAAAGACGGCCGTCGCATGCTGCTCATCAAAGATAACCTGTGAGGTATCCACCCCTTCACCCCGGATATAATTGCGGACATAAAGTCCAAATTCATCCTGACCTAACCGGCTAATCCAACCGCATTGATGTCCTAATCTGGATAACCCTATCGCAACATTAGATTCCGCTCCCCCGATGGATTTTTCAAATTGGCCTGCATACCTTAAAGGACCCACCGATGTGGGAATAAAAAGGACCATAGTTTCACCGATGGTTACGACATCCAAAAATCTCCACTCCCGCCTTCCACTTCTTTGAAAACATAATATCTCTCTACCTTCCTGGATTAGTTCCCTTTATCCTCACCCCCCTCCCATTGGGGGGAATAACGCTAATTGGTCTGAATCCTGCAAAACATAGTCATCAGATACCGCTTTACCATTAACTCGGACGATGGAAACGTCAGACAGGTGAAGCTCTAAAAGATTCAAGGCAGTTAAGACTGTAATTCCTTCGGGCATGTTCCACTCTTCCATTATAAAACGCCCAATTCGGAGACTGGCAAATAGTTTTATAACAACACGCAACGTCACCACCCCTTTACCACGGGAATATTGGTTCACCTTGATTAAATGTAAGCTCTCCAGGCTGAGTCAAAACTTCGATTTGGGAGTGGGCCTGTGCCTCTTCAAGTAAAGCTTCACTAATCACGATCTCCTCTAACTCCAGAGTGTTTTTGATCCACACGATTCGATGTTTCCCGCGCTCTACCCCATTACAGGTTTTGACTACAATCCGCAGAGCGTCCTCTTTGCTGCCCGCCACCATCGGGATTTTGACTGGTAAAATCTCAGTACTAGTAAAAGAATTGGTATACGTCGAACCGAAGTCTATGTCGTCAAATAAGTTTCGGGCAACGACATCGACAACCCCCATTCCATTGGCGTTTCCATGCGTTTCTTCAGTTAAACCAAAGATAACGCTTTTTTGAAATCTCGGACCGCCGCTACAATACTTGTTAATATATAGGCCCGTCACATTAGGATCTTGACCGTCCCCACTGATGTTTTTTCCAATCTCTTCGATCACTAACACGTCAAACTCGGGAAATAGGAGTTGCCCCATTATTTTTTTGCTTTCTTCGAGTAAGGCCCGCTCTTTATCCATGGCTAGAATTTCAGGGCGTGAAATTACTTCTATTTTATAGGTTTGTTCATATGCATTTTCCACAATTCCCAGGGCAAATAACACCTTCGATTTCTCAACAATCATTTGAGCAGCCTTGGGAATTAATTCCGCAAAACGCCCAAAGCCCTGGTGATGTAAGGAGTCCGCTCCAATTTGTTTGCCTAATCCAATCGTAATCATCTTCGCCACGCCACTCTCAATGGGTCCCCTGAAGGCGGTATGAGCTTTCACACGGGCAATCACGATGATCCCCTCCGCTTGAAGAGCACTTTGGGCGACGTAGATCGGAAGCCCTGGTTCAAGTTCTCCGATACTCACCACCTCCAGGGAGGCGTCGACCGGAACTCCCATACTGTCTGGAGTAATCCCGTAGGTTGCTAAAACGCCCGCTTGTCCTAAAGCCGTTGCCCCGCCATGGCTCCCCATAGTTGGAATAATAAAGGGTTTTGCTCCTGCTGTGATCAATTCATTGACCAACGTCTTGGTTATTACCTTGATATTGGCAATTCCCCTGCTTCCAACCCCGATGGCAATGGTTTTGCCTTGGAGATGAGTTAAATGAGGTATTAGTTGAGCCCTAACTTCTTGAACAACATCGTCAATTCGATCTTGCTTAAAGAGCTGTTTAACCTTTACGAACTTGGGCAGTGGAATATCGCTAAACCGTTTCAAATTTAAAGATTCCAACACTCTTCCCCCTTATTTGAGAACCCCTAAACAGTCTAAGGCAAGTTTCATCTCCTGAACTTCTTCTTCCGTTGGCAAGCGAAAGGGCGGCCTGATTCCAGCAAAAGGAATGCCTCGCAAACTGAGAGCCGCTTTGTAGGGCGTAATGTAGGGCCCTATTTTGAGGGCTTTCCGAATATTAATTACGAGAAACTGCAAACGGACCGCTTCTTGATAATGGCCGGCCATAAACTCCTCATACATTTGGACCATAATCTCCGGGAAGACATCGCCGACCGCTGAAACTACACCCCTTGCTCCCATCATCATGGCAGGCACTACCATAGAGTCCGTTCCAATCACAACTGTGAAGTCCTTGCCTAGTAAATCGATGTACTCACATAAGCGATCCAAATCTTTGGAAGAATCCTTCACGCCGTGAATATTGGAATAGTGATCTGCTAACTTCTTAACCAGAACAGGCTTGAGATCATTTTTAGCATTACTAGGGATATTGTAAAGATAGATGGGCAGCTCCGGCACACTCTCGGCGACCGTGCCAAAATGATTGTACAGACTCTCGTTATCATGAGGAAAGTACCAAGGCGCTACAATAGCCACTGCATCGGCACCGACCTCTTGAGCATATTCTGTTAGTTCAACGGTCTCCTCCGTGCTTATTTCACCCGTTTGGACAATCACAGGAATACGGCGAGCTGTTTGCTCGACAGCAATACGGATCAGGTCCTTCTTTTCTTTCATTTTAAGGACAGGGCCCTCTCCATTGGTACCGGCAATAAAAAGTCCATGAACCCTATTTTCTATCAGGTAGTCAATATAATGACGTAAAGTCTGTTCATCAATCTGATGATTTGAATCGTAGGGTGTCAGTACGGCCGGGATGACACCTCTTAAGTTTAGTCTTTTCATGTCATTTTCAGCCTCCAGTGCCTTATTCATACTTCATGACAGCCCCACGAAAAGCGGACTTGACCAGATTCGCATAAAGGGCCAAATATCCTTTTCTCATTTTAAGCATCGGCTCTTGCCAAGCTTCAAAACGCCGCGCCATTTCTTCCTCGCTCACTAGGAGATCAAGCCGACGATTCGGAATGTCAATACTTATGCGATCCCCGTTTTCCACAATAGCCAGAGGGCCTCCTTCTGCTGCCTCGGGACAAATGTGACCCACAAATCCTCCTCGGTTGGAGCCGGAAAATCGGCCATCTGTGATTAAGTAAACATGTTCGGCTAGGTCATAGCCATCAAGAAGTTTGAGCGGTGTATACATCTCCCTCATACCGGGTCCACCTTTTGGCCCTTCATAGCGGACGACGATGATATCCCCGCGCTCAATTTTCTGTTCCTTAATAGCCAAAATAAGCTCTTGTTCAGAGTTAAATACGACAGCTGGCCCTTCTACTTGCAGACGTTCTGCAGGTATAGCCGACGGTTTGGCAACTGCACTTTGAGGGGCCAGATTTCCTCTCATAATAGCTAACCCACCATCCGGTTTAAAGGGATTCTCAAGGGGTCGTATCACCCTTTCATCCTCAATATGGGCATCTCTAACATTCTCCTCAACTGTATAACCGCTCACAGTCAAGGCCTCTCCGTGGAGCATTGGCAGCAATTGGTGCATCACAGCAGGAATTCCCCCTGCCCGATGGAAATCGACCATATCGTAGGCGCTAGCAGTCATCACAGACGCAAGATGAGGGGTTTCCATACTCAAGCGATCGAAATCATTAATCTCTAGTGAAAGGTCCGCTTCCTCAGCTAAGGCCAGTAAATGCAAAACCTGATTGGTTGAACCCCCAATTGCTAGACCGACGCGAATCGCATTTTCTAGAGCCTGGGCCGTGATGATTTGTCGAGGGTTGACTCCTTCACGAACGAGATCAACCACCCTGTTACCTGATTCACGGGCCACCTGCAACCGTTTGGAATAAGTAGCGGGAACTGTTGCACTTCCTGGAAGAGAGAGTCCCAACACTTCGCTTAAACACGACATCGTATTCGCTGTTCCGAGCATGGTACACGAACCGGGAGTCGGACAAGCTGATTTTTCTACATAGGTGAGCTCTGCTAAATCGATTTTTCCGGCATGGTACTCCCCGACGGCAATTTCGATTTCATTCACATCAATATCCCGGCCATGTCGAGTTCCCGGTTCCATGGGACCACCATTAACCAGAATCGCCGGTAAATCCAGACGGACAGCTGCCATGAGCAAAGCCGGAACTGTTTTATCGCAAGAACCTAATAAAACCAGTCCATCAAACCGGTGAGCTTCCACCATAACTTCTATGCTGTGAAGAATCACTTCACGTGAAGGAAGAATATAGGTCATTCCTTCGTGTCCCTGGGCAATTCCATCACAGGGCCCGATCGTTCCGAACTCTACCGCCATACCACCCTTTTGCGCGATCCCTTCTTTGACAGCGGCCGCGACCTCTTTCAGGTTAAAGTGCCCAGGGCATACGGTATTCCAAGTATTGACGATGGCTATCACCGGCTTTTTAAAATCGTCATCCATATATCCCATAGATCGATATAGGCCACGGGCCAATGCCCCTTCCGGAACTCCCAACAGGGATTGGCTTCTCCAACTCATATTTTTCTCTCCCTTTGAATAAGGGTGCAATTGTCATTAAAAGACATCATTGCACCCGTTTTCAATATTATTTTGAACTGACTAGTTTCTCAACATCCACTTTGTAGGTGCTTCCTAAAAGCTGTTTCATAACCTTTTCGATCCGTGAACGTACTAATCTTAAGTTGTATTTCTCGGCATTTGACAACATGGCCCTTTGAGCCCCCATCGAGAACCCTCTTACTTCCATAGCTGCCTTAAAAGCAACCGGGAACGGTGCCGCATTCATAGCACGCAATAATGCCAGGAAAGAATACTGTAACTCCATTGCTTTCGCATAGTCCTTTTCCAGGAAAGCATTATAAATTCCCACAATCACTTCCGGAATAATGCCGGCACTTGCTGTCATACTTCCCTTCGCTCCGGCCATCAGGGCAGGGAAAAAGGTCTCCTCTCTACCGACTAGAAAGTTAAACTTATCATGGGTCCCGGCCAAGCGTATTTTATCCATGAAGTGCATATTATCTGACATGCTTCCACTACTATCTTTCATACCGACAATGTTCTTGTTGCGGCTCAAGCGTTTAACCACATCATAGGAAATAGGTGCTGTAAACATCGGAATATTATATAAGATAATCGGTATATCTACGGCCTCAGTAACCGCCTCCATGTGACGCTCAATCATTTCCTGACTGGTCGGCAAATACCAGGGAGTCGTAATGACAACCGCCTCACAGCCTAAACGCAAAGCTTCTTGTGCCATCCGAATCGAGCCTTTAGCGTGCGTATCCGCAGCTCCCGGTGTAACCGGAACCCTACCTGCAGCTTGATCAACAACAATCTCCATGACCCGGATCTTTTCCTCAAGGTCCATTTGCACGAATTCTCCCACCGTACTATTAGGGAAAAGACCATTAACCCCTTGCTGGATTGCAAATTCCGTTGATTGTCGTAATGATAATTCATCAATTTCTCCATGTGCATCAAAAGGGGTAAGCATAGCAACATAGACACCTTCGGGTTTATACACAAAGATCACATCCTTCCATAATTTTGTCTTTAGTTGAACGAGTCACTCTCTCGTGTTCAAAGCTTTCTTTTAGACAAGCTTTAATTGTGCTAATTTTTCTTGCCCAGGCGTCCCTAACTCATCCCAACCTCGTAGAAAGTAATATTCTTCAAGCATTTCTTTCAGAGGGGTCCGGTTCCCTTGAGCAGGTCCATCGGGCATTTCCTCATCGAGTAACCGCGCTGGTAAAGTATCTGGTTCGACTCCTTCGCGCAGATTAAAGAGCCGGGTAAGGTTATAGATCCGTTCCCCGGATTCTAAAACATCTTCAATTTCTTTAAACCTCTCCAGCCCGGTTGCTGCATAGATCAATCGGACAAGCTGACGAGGAGAAAGGGCAAACGTTGCGAAAAGACACATCCCTATCGAATCCACGATGGAAATAAGATCTTGTTCATTCTTTACATACTCTGCTTTAAATTCAATGGAGTAGGGGTCGATCCGGCCTTGGTTTTGCAAAGCTTCTGCTGCAATAGGCCAACTTCTAAGATGGCATCCCCCTCGGTCACTAGTAGCATAAGCTAGTCCCATGGCATAGGCACCCCTGGGATCATACGCTGGTAATTCTAATCCCTTGACATGCATTGCAAAAACTTCGGAGCCTTGCCCTAATTTTTGTGCCGCTGCTTTAGTTCCTAAGCCCAAGAGCTGGCCCAGACCTTCACCCTTACCAATTTGGTGAAGCATCTGAATCATACTATCCGTATTCCCGAACTGTAAGGCGTAGCCTATCTCTTCTTGGCTGATGATTCCTCGCTGAACACATTCCATGGCAAAGCCAATGGCATTACCTGCCGAGATGGAGTCGATCCCATACTGATCACAAATGTGTTCAGCAGCCACCACCGCACCATAGTCACCATTTCCACACTGAGTTCCAAAGGCCCAGGTATTTTCATATTCAGGTCCCTCGGTGTATTCCCCTTTATACTTACCTTGCTTAACTTTGGAGAACTTACTGCAGGCCACAGGACAGCCAAAACACGCTTTATCCTTCTCAACTAAATCCTCACGCATCCGGTCCTCGCTGAGTGCCTCGGCATATTCGTTGACTGAACTTTGAAAGTTCTTCACTGGATGAACTCCTAGCTCATTCATTGCGGAGTAGATCACATTTGAGCCATAACGTTGCCTGCCCCCACCTGTATCAGGATGGATCGCTAGCTCATTGTAAGCTTCTTGATTAATCATCATAAAAGCTTCCGGATCAAAGATTTTTAGGGTCTGGGTGCCGCGTGCCACAAGGGCCTTGAGATTCTTAGACCCCATCACCGCTCCTACTCCACCCCGACCAAAACCTCTCATTTCCGAGATGATCGCACTGATAGGAATCAATTGTTCCCCTGCTGGTCCGATACAAGCCACCCGATAATCCGCACCGTATTCCGCTTTCAATCGGTTATGGGTTTCTTCACAATCTAAGCCCCAGAGGGAATCTGCTGGTTTAAAGCTAATCAAGCCATCTTCAATTAAAATGTTCACTGGGGCTAGAGCCTTTCCTTTGATGACTACCACATCGTAACCTGCCCGTTTGAGCTCTGGCCCTAAGAAACCGCCGGCATTCGAATCAACCCATATTCCAGTTAAAGGACTCTTTGTTCCCACAACGGTTCTGCCACTTAAGGGTGCTAGGGTTCCGGTTAAAGGACCTGTTGCAAACACTAAATAATTCTCGGGAGATAAAGGATCGCAGCCCGGATCTACTTCATCGTAAATGATCCGCGCGGCCAAACCTTTTCCGCCAATATAACGGCTCAACAATTCAGGGGATAACTCGGTCACGGTCCAAGTCGACGTGGTTAACTCAATATCAAGTCGTTTTCCTGTATAACCATAACTCATTGATGACCACCTCTTTTCACGGCTTTCGCCGGACACATCTGAGCACATAGGTACTTTCCAGTACACGTATCGCAAAAAATCGGATATCCCTTTTGATCAATCACTCTGGCTTCGAAGGGACAAGCATCAAAACACAGGTAACATTGCGTACACTTTTCACGGTCGACTTGAATCACTCCATTGACTTGGTGAAGAGCTTCGGTAGGGCAAGCTTCAAGACATTTCGGGTTAGAACATTGACGGCAGACGGAGACGACTTCTTCTTCCGGCCAATGGCTTACCATCTTGATCTTGCTATTATCTTCCGCAGTCCCTTGATAATGAACCTGGAAGCAAGTCTGTTCACAAATTCGGCAACCCGTACAGATCTTGGCATCAAAGATCAGCATTTTCTCACTCCTTTAATTATTTATTCGCTGAACGGTCAGGACGCAGAGTCTTTTCACTAAACGTTCGGGCTAACAATTGAACTGGATGAATAACTTTTACGTCCGTTTTTCTTAAGCCATATTGCAGTTGGATTTTACACATCGGGCAACCCGTGGCGACTAAATCAGGGTTCGTAGAAGCAAGGGAACTCACCTTGGGCTCCAAAATCCTCTCTGAGATTTCCGGGTGGGTTAAGCAGAAGCTCCCTGCTCCGCCACAGCATCGGTCAGCATCCGGACTCTCGACAAACTCTACTCCAGGAAGAGCCTTTAAGATTTGCCTAGGTTCAGTGCGCACACCTAAGACATGGTTTAAATGGCAGGGATCATGATAGGTTACCCTCAGGTTTTGGTGGAGTGAACCCACCTTAAACCCTTTTTTCACTAAATACTCACTGATGTCCTGCACTTTTTCGGCTATACCTTTAGCTTCTTCCTCCATCGGATGTCCTTTAAGCCAATGGGGATACTCTTTCAAGGCCGAACCACAGGTCGCACAATCCGTTAAAATAGCTTCCACATTCAAGTTACTCAAAGCCCTAATATTGTGGATTGCCATTTTTACCGTCGTCTCTTTGTCACCCAAACTAGCTTGCGGTTTCCCACAGCAGACAGTCTCTGTGGAAATCGCTGTCCCATGTCCAGCCCTTTCTAACACCTGCAACGCATCCCAGCCTAGGTCCGGAAACATGAAATTTGTCGTACAACTCAAAAAGTAAGCCACTTTGGTTCCATCAGGAAAATCCTGCTTCCCCAGTTCCTCTGAGAGTGGCTTAGGAAGCCGTTCCGGTATTGCGGCTAAACGGCCACTCAAGGTTTCGGGCATCTTACTGGCTACCCCTGGAACGATCTTCACCGTTTGTCCTAATTTAAACATTTTCATTGCGAGAGCAAAGCGTTTACTATGTGGCAAGACTCCACGCAAAATAGTCCGTTGAATAAATGGCAAGCCATCTTTTTCCACGTATTCAGCCTTTAATGCAGAGATTAGTTCAGGCGTGATCACTCCGGCAGGGCAATTAATTTTACAAGCTTCACATCCTAAACAAGCAAACATATCCTCCTTGAGGCGGGGAGTCATGCTAAGTTGTCCTTCTAGAAGTAACCTGATTAAACGATTTCTCCCCCGAGCTACACTTGCTTCATTACGCATGGCACGGTAAGAAGGACATACTGCTTGACAAAGCCCACAGCGAATGCATTTTTTGCTTTCGGCATACAGCCTTGCCTTATCTAACATTGTTATGCCCCTCTTCTCTGTCTACCTCGAAAATCTTACCAGGATTCAGGAGCCCATAAGGATCTAACGTCCGTTTAAGCTCTTTCATGACAGCGATCGTATCAGCATCAAACTGCCAGCTTAAATACTTTTTCTTGGCTCGACCAATCCCATGTTCACCACTTAAAGTTCCACCACACTCCAAGGCTGCGGCAAACAAGGCATCAATGGCCTGTTCTGCCCGTTCCAGCGCTCCCGGTTGATCATCATTAATACAAATATTAGGGTGTAAATTGCCATCGCCCATGTGTCCTAAAATCAGCATCCCCACATTAAACTTCTTCCCGATTTCTTTCATGCGTTTAATCATCTCGGGAACCTTATTGCGAGGAACTGTAGCATCTTCCGGGTAAACATTTGTGAAACTTTGGGCCATTACCCCAAAAGCATTTCTACGGCCCCGCCATAAGTTGTCAGCTTCTTCTTGATTAGCTGCTAATTTTACAGATCTGGCACCTTGGTTAAGGCAGATCCGTTCTATTTTCTCAATTTGCGCTTGAACCTCGTTTTGCCCTCCATCGACTTCGAAGAGCATGGCTGCTCCAACATCGCGGGGAAATCCCACGGGATCCCGTTGCTCAATCAAATCAATAATTTCATGGTCCATGAGTTCAAGCGTTGTGGGTACCACTTTACCCTTTATAATAGCTGATACTGTCTCTGCAGCCTGACCAAGTTCATCAAACAGAACTAGCATGGTTCGTTTATACTCTGGAAGCGGAATGAGCCGAACAGTAATCTCAGTTATCACCCCGAGCGTCCCCTCTGAACCCGCGAAAAAACGGGTCAAATCATAGCCGCTGACATTTTTGATTGTCCGGCCGCCGGCTTTTATGATGCGACCATCCATTAGGACCACTGTAAGCCCCAGGAGATAGTCCCTGGTCACACCGTACTTAAACCCTCGAGGACCGCCGGCATTTTCGGCAACATTTCCTCCGATCGTCGACATGTTTAAGGATGCGGGATCTGGCGGATAAAAAAGCCCTCTAGCTTCTACTGCTCGATGCAGGTCCCGGGTAATCAAACCGGGTTCGACAACGGCAACTAAATTTTCCTCATCGACTTCTACTATCTGATTAAAAAGCTGAGTGGAAAGTACAATCGTACCTTCTTGAGGTACCGTTCCTCCCACGAGGTTCGTCCCTCCCCCACGTGTTGTTACAGGTATCCGCCAGTGGGTGGCGATTTTCAACAGGCTGGAAACCTCTATTGTTGTTTTTGGAAAAACGACGACTCCAGGCATTTCAATCATATTCGTTGAATCATAGGAATAACAAATGAGATCCTCAAGTTCCTTTTTAACTCGGTCCTTACCCAAAACTTGGACCATTTCTTGAATCAGTTGCTCAGGTAACACACTTTTCACCTCTCAAGCTTCCTGCTTTACTTACTGCGAAGATTTAACAAGTGGGTCCGATTCGGTTAATTCCGAACTCATGATGCCCTAAAATCTCCGACTGGGTCAGTTTCCCAGATATCACGTCGCAAACTTCCACAAATAGACGTTCCCCAACCTCTTCGATAGTTTCATCCCCTGTGACGATCGTTCCGGCATTGAGATCCATATTGTCTCTCATGTTTTTATACGTAAAGGTGTTGGTCGCAACCTTAATTACCGGTGCAATAGGAGACCCGGTCGGAGTACCTCGGCCCGTCGTAAAAACAACAATCTGTGACCCTCCGGCAACCATTCCAGTCAATTGCTCAATATCATGCCCCGGAGTATCCATCCAGACTAAGCCTTTCTTCGTGGGTTGATGGGCATAATCAATGATTTCCTGTAATGCCCGATGCCCACCTTTATGAACACAACCTAAAGACTTTTCTTCAATGGTTGTGATCCCTCCCTGCATATTTCCTGGAGAAGGCTGTGCACCCCTGAGATCAACCCCCATGTCCAATATGCTTTGTTCCATCCGGTTAATGACTTGGAACACTCTCTGACGAACCGTATCATCCACACTTCGTTCTGCTAATAAATGCTCAGCACCAATTAGTTCAGTGGTTTCAGCCAGAATGACGGTTCCTCCTTGATCCACAATTTTATCACTGCAATACCCTAAGGCTGGATTACCGGAAATGCCTGAGCAGGCGTCAGATCCGCCACACTCGGTCGAGAAAATGATGTCTTCGAAATTTATTTCCTCCCGGGAGACTTGACTCGCTCTCCCTACCAATTCCCGAGCGATCTGAGCACCCTTGGCAATCGCTTTCAGAGTTCCACCTTCCTGCTGAATAATCACGACCTCTATATTCTCATGACCTGCTTGGCGAGCCGCTTCTGCTACTCTTTCTGCCTCCATCTGTTCGCAGCCCAGCCCAACCACGACCGTACCATAAACATTGGGATGAGCCGCAAATCCAACTAAAGTTCTAAACGTCTGTTCAAAGTCTGACCCAACTTGGGCACATCCGTGCTGATGGGTAACACTGACAGTCCCTGCTACCTGTCTGAAAATGTGATCAGCTACATGATTAGCGCAGACAATGCTGGAAAGAATCAAGACATGATTACGAACTCCAACCTTACCATTTGATCGGCGATATCCCATAAGTTTCACTGTTTATCCCCCCTTCCTCGTAGGCTCTCAACATTATGTACATGGGCATGTGCTCCCGCTTGAATATCCTGCGTCGCAGCACCAATGACCTGCCCATATTTGATTACGCTTGTGCCTCTCAGTATGGTCTCTGTAGCGAATTTGTGACCAAAAGGAATTTCTTCCTTTAAAATGGTGGCCTTTAGTTCCGCTCCGTCCCTAACCCCAACTGCACAATTGGCCACAAGGTCTTCGAGTGCCGTTGCAACATTGTCCTCCCTGGACATTACAATGGCTCGATGTTTCATATTAACCCTCCTTTTATTCATATATATAAACAAAGTTCATAGTTATAAACGGATGATTACTTCTACACTAACATATAATCATCTACCTAATTTTGTGGGTCCATGTGGGAATCTTAAATACCCATTCTTGGGCGATATCCGAATTCAGCCGATAATTGAAGGGTGTGTTCTAGCAAGTATGCTTCAATTTCCTTCTTTCTCAGTTCCATCCGTTCTGTCGGAGCCGCCACACTGATTGCCGCTACAACCCGCCCATGATAATCAAAGATCGGGCAAGCAATGCAAGTTAGTCCCTCTTCAATTTCTTGATTATCATAGGCCACTCCTCGCTGACGCACACTTTCTAATTCCTTAAGCAATATTTTATGGTCCGTAATGGTTTGAGAAGTGAACGTGGGCAACCCTCTCCGAATCACTATCCTCTCGATCTCCGGCACAGGCATAAACGCCAAAAAACTTTTTCCTAAAGCGGTACAATGCATCGGTTTATGATCCCCTAAAGTAACGTTTGTTCGTATTGAACGAGAACAGTCTAACTTGTTAATGTAGACAATTTCATCGTCAACGCAAACCGCCATAAAAACAGTCTCTTCAATTAAATCGACCAGTTTAACCATGTACTTTTTAGCATTCTGGTACACATTGACTCGCTCAAGCGACGATAAGCCCAATTCGATCAGCTTAAAACCCAGACAATATTTCTTATTTTCCGATTGACTAAGATAATTGCGTTCTATCATTGTGCTGAGTAATTCGTGCATACTACTTTTAGGTATATCAAGTTCGTTACAAAGTTCGTGAAATGTCAATCCATCCGGATAATTTCTTAGGACATCCATTACTTCCATTACTCGTGCGGCGGATTTTACGGTCATTTAGTTTTCCTCCTTGTGCTCCTTAACACAACCATTATACAGGAATTTGCTCTAGACTATAAACGTCCTACTATTTAATAACTAAAATTTATCTTATCTGGTTTACTCAAGACTGGCTCCAAACATCGCTGATAGAGCTTGTTCTGTATAACGCTTAAAAATACCACTTCTGGGAGCGCTTTTAGGAGGTTGCCAACGTCCCCTCCGCTCTTGTAGTAACTCATCTACTTCATCTGCCCTCATAAGTTGACCCTTGATACCGATCACTCGGAGAACTCGCTCCGGAATATTCACTTCAATGATATCGTTCTCTTCGATTAAAACGATGGGACCACCGACTGCGGCCTCAGGTGAAACGTGCCCTATACAGGGCCCACGAGTGGCACCCGAATAACGTCCATCTGTAATGAGCACGACCGAATTACTTAATTTCGGATCACACATTAAAGCCTCTGCTGTCATCGCCATCTCAGGCATCCCTGAACCCCGAGGTCCCTCAAAGCGAATAATAAGCACCATTCCTGGCTCTATTTGGTTATCAATAATCGCCTGATGACATTCTTCCTCGGAGTCAAATACTTTGGCCGGGCCGGTATGATGCATCATTTCTTCTACGACAGCTGCATATTTAATCACCGCCCCTTCCGGAGCTAGATTACCTTTTAGAATAGCAATCGAGCCAATCTCCGTAGTCTCCTCGACAGGCTTAATAACTTGTTCCCGTTTAAGTCCGTAATTTGTCAGATATCCTTCCAAGCGTTCGAAGTAGCCTTCCTCGTTAAGCTGGTGAAGGTTTTCACGTAAGCTCTTGCCGGTTACTGTGATGACATCTAGATCAAGATAGTCGCGTAATAACCATTGGACTCTGGGAATTCCGCCAGCAAACCAGAAGGCTTCAGTCGGATATTGGCCACTAGGATAAATGTTAGCAATATGCGGAATCTTGTGGTTAATTTCATCAAACATTTCTGGTTTTAACGATAAACCCAACTCACGAGCTATGGCGGGCAAGTGCAGAAGCGCATTCGTGGAACCCCCAATGGCTGCATGAATTTTTATAGCGTTCGTAAAGGCTTCCTTGGTCAGTATTTTACGCGCCGTAAGATTAAGCGCTATCAGCTTCGACACTTGACGTCCAGCCGCCCTGGCCATTGCCGTAATATCTCGCATCGTAGCCGGAACCAAAGCACTCCCCGGCAAGGCCAAGCCAAGTGCCTCTGCCATGGATTGCATTGTACTGGCCGTGCCCAAAAATTGACACGCCCCAACCGAAGGGCATCCTGTTAACTTAAAGGCTCTTACCTCGTTTTCCGAAATTCCTTCTCTTTTTTGTCTCAATGAAATCTCCCCCGCCTTTATAGACGTAGACATATAGGGAGCCGGGCGCATGCTTCCGCCAGGAACAAAGATGGTCGGCAAGTCTAAGCGGGCAGCAGCCTTCAAATGAGCTGGAATCGATTTATCACAAGAGGAGATTAACACTAACCCATCCCAAGGAACAAACGAAGCATGGATTTCGATCATATCACAAATAATTTCCCTAGATGCTAACACAAAATTCATACCATTATGCCCTTGAGCACAACCATCACAGACATCGGTTACATGATATTTTGCAGGACGTCCACCCTTTTCGTAAATACCAATACCCACTTGTTCTGTCAAGCTATCTAAATGAGAGCTGCCCGGATGGCTATCCCCAAAAACATCCTCGATCAGAATCTGAGGCTTTTTGAGATCCTCTTCGTCCCAATCCATACCCAGTTGTAAAGCATCAAATTGTGACCAAAGCTCTCTGGCTGCTGTAGATTTAGGACGATAAAGTTCCTTATCCATTGATGTCATCTCCCCTAAACAATCTTTGTTTTTCAGATCCTAAGTTTCAAGCCTATTCCATGATTCCTTACATCTATTGCACCAGAATACAATCCTGGTTAATTATCAGATTTGTAAGATTCCTTAACTTAGTTTAAAGAGGGTACAAAACGCAACTACCATTGAAGTGGTGCGGTGCCTTTTTGTACCCCTGACACATTCACAACCCTCTAGAAACCTTGAAACTATTATTTAGAGAGTTTTACGACTTCATCCGTAACTTCTTTGACTAGGTCCTTACCAATCTTCTCGGCGAATTGATCATAAACAGGTTTAGTTGCATCTTGGAATGCTTTCAATTGGTCTGGAGTTAATTCTGTTACGGTCATTCCTGCATCACGTAACTTTCCAACTTGATCTTTAACCATGTCACGACTGATTTTTCTTTGAAAGTCTTTAGCTTCAAGTGCTGCTTGTTGGAAAATCTCTTGATCTTCCTTAGGCATAGAGTCCCAAATTTTTTGGCTGAATAACACAATAAAAGGACTATAGATATGATTGGATACGGTAACATATTTTTGTACTTCATTAAATTTTTGTAAATAAATCGTTGGAATGGGGTTTTCTTGTCCATCGATTGTTTTCTGTTGCATCGCAGTAAAAACTTCGCTGAAAGGCATAGGGGTCGGGTTGGAACCCATGGCTTTCCAAGCTGCTAAGTGCATCGGATTTTCCATCGTACGGATCTTTAACCCTTTCAAATCAGCAGGAGCTTTAATTTCACGCACGCTGTTTGTCACGTCCCTGAATCCATTTTCCATGTAGGCGAGCCCTTTTAAGCCTTTTGCGCTCAAGCCATCTAAGAGCTTCTGACCGATTGGTCCGTCCAATACCTTATCGGCAACTTCTGGACTAGGAAATAGAAACGGCAAGTCAAAAACCATTAACTTACTCTCAATCCCGGTCAAGGGAGAGGTTGAAGGGGGAGTCATTTCTAAAGTACCCATACGAACTGATTCTGTTGCCTTAATGTCATCCCCTAGCTGGGCATTGGCATAAAGCTGAATCTCATATTTGTTCTTAGTTCTTTCTTGAACGAGGTCTCCGAACTTTCTCATCCCTTGATAGAGTGGGCTCGCTTCGTTAAGCCCGATACTTACCTTAATTACCTTGGCATCTGCATTTGCCGGGGCTGCTGCTGGTGCTGGGGCAGTCGTTGGAGCCGGCTTTGCTGACGACAGACCACACCCTGTAGCCAATGTCGCTACCATAAAACCTGTGAGCAGCGTCGCCAATACTTTTCTTCTCTTGATCATTAATTCTTTCCTCCCTATTTTTTTTAGATGCTTAAAAGTTTTCTTTCAAGCTTTTTTATTTCTCTTTGAAAGAATTTTGTCTTTTCTTTCAAGAAGGAATACAAGTTAACACTCTATTACCTGGCAACCAGATTAGGAATAAACGTGATGAGTTCAGGAATATACGTGATCAAGCCTAAAACAACAATCATAACCGCAACAAATGGTAAGACTGGCCGAACCAGATCTCCCATAGATAATTTAGAGATTCCACAGACAACGTAAAGTACCGTCCCAACCGGTGGTGTAATTAAGCCAATACAAAGGTTAACGACCATAACCACTCCAAAATATACAGGGTCCAGACCAAATCCTGTAGCGATGGGTAACAACATGGGCCCTAAAATCAGTAACGCTGGTGTTAAGTCCATGACCATGCCCACAAGGAGCAAAAGTATGTTAATAAAAAACATAACCAAATATACATTGTCATTGGACAATGCTATTAAAGTCCCCGTTAATAATGAAGGAATTTGCGCCGTAGTGATCAGATATGCTGCAGACATCGCGGCACCGCATAGAAGCAGAACAATGGCAGTGCTTTTTGCGGAAGCTGTCAAAATCCTAGGCATACGAGTTAGTTTCAATTCTTTGTAAGCGAACTTTCCAACGAAAAGAGAGTAAACCACGGCAATAACCCCAGCCTCCGTCGGAGTATAAATACCGGTAATAATCCCTCCCAAGATGATGATTGGTAAAATCAAGGCCCAAAAGGCACTCTTGCCTGCACGACCTACATCTCCTAGAGTAGATTTATTGTTCGATTTGTAGCCTTGTTTTTTGGAATGAAAATACCAAACTACCATAAGCCCAATCCCGATGAGAATCCCAGGAACAATTCCACCCAGGAACATTTTAACGACTGAGACTCCGCCGATCACACCGAACAGGATCATGGGGATACTCGGTGGAATAACGGGCCCGATGGTTCCTGCGGCAGCGATCAAAGAGGCACTGGATGCCTTTTTGTACCCTTCCTTATCCATCATAGGTAAAAGAATTGAACCAATCGCCGAAGTATCTGCAACGGCTGAACCAGATACCCCTGCAAAAAGCATACTGGCTACAACTCCAACATAACCTAAGCCGCCGGTCACGTGTCCGACAAGAGCTCTGGCAAATTCCACTATTCGCCGCGAAATCCCACCTTCATTCATGATTTCGCCAGCGAGTATAAAGAACGGGATGGCCATTAAGGGAAAGCTATCTACACCACGAATAACGCTTTGAGCAATAATAGGGGTCGATACGTCCCCCGTTAAAAGGAGCATCAGGACCACTGTCGTTAGAATCAAAGCAAATGCAATCGGAATATTGAGTAATATGAAACCAAATAAGCCGAGAAGAAATGCAGCTAACATCACTTTCCTCCTTCTAAATCGTTTTTGTTGGTAGCGAGACCTCATCGACAGGCGTCTCGTAGTGCACGGAGGAACTAAAAAGTGCTTTAACATGTCGGAATATTTTTAGGACTGCTTGGATAATAAGAATTGAGCCAGTAAAGGGAACAACGATGTAGACATAACCATAAGGAATAGAAGCCGCCGGGGATAGCCACGTCATATTCTCCACAGTTATTTTATATCCACCTATAGTAATCAAACTTAGTGCATAGATCACCAGGAGATCTGCTATCACCGCTATTAATTGTGAGCCTTTTTTGGGCAAGACTTTAGTGAGTATATCAAGGGCTAAATGTTCATCGTTAATGTACGCTAGGATTGCCCCAAAGAATACTAGCCAGATAAATAGAAACCGCGATACTTCTTCAGACCAAGCTAAAGAACTACCTAAGAAATAACGACCAATAACATTAGAAAACACAATAATAACCATAAGCGCCAAAAGAATAGCCAGTATACCATTTAACAGTTTTGTCAAAAACCCCATCGTTTGTCCTAGAATACCTTCGTTCTTTTCCATACCAAGCTCCCCTCTAAGTAAGATGCTTAACTTTTCATGACCCAATCAATTATTTCTGCTAACACCCCTCCTTTTCTAAAGTAATTAATTTACGGAGACTTGTTCCATAAAGAAAGAGCAACATTAATTAATTATAAATTCACATATATGAACTATGTTCATGCTCTTGAATTAATGTATTCTACATAAATCTCAATTATCCTTCTGATAAGATTAAATATTCAAAGTTTTATTTATTATTAGGTATCTCATAACGGCAAATATTCTGATCATAGACCACGTGACTAGTTTGGATCAGCAAATAGCCGAGGTACCAACCATAGATTGGCCTCGACTTTGTTTTATACAAAGTACTATTACAGGAGCTTTTAAAGCTTAAAATCATAATCTTAGTTCAAGTCAGTATAAAGACTATAAAAATCCTAAAAATAAGAAAGGGAGGAGTTAAAATGGAAGAACCTCTACTCACAATAATTGTCTTAGCAATTACTTTTCAATGGGGTGATTGGAGGCACTGGAAACAATATTATCCTACGATCCTATTCTGGGGATTAGGTAATTTTATTTACCTTCATCTTACTAAGGATAAACCCCTTTGGAAATTTAATACTATTATACCTACATCATTAGCTGATGTTTTAATGACTTTAGTAATTTTCCCATGTGTCGCCTTCTTGTTCTTTCCTTATTTCCCCAAGCGATGTAACATAAAGAAATTACTTTACATTTGTATATGGGTATTTATATTTTCATGGATAGAATGGTGGGCATTAGAAATCGGTCATTTTGCCTACTTTAACGGTTGGAAGTTAACCTATTCTGTTATTTTTAACTTAGGCATGTTTACTTTGCTCCAAATACACTACAAGGATCCGCGCTGGGCTTGGTTAATTTCACTCGTCTCTGGTAGTTTTATAATGATTTACTTCAAGATCCCCTTATAGCCTTCTCAAAAGGTTTTTTTACACCAAAGAGATAAGGTGGCAAGGGACGTAACAAAACATTTACATAAGTTTCGTTACGTCCCCTTTTCTTTGGTTTATCAAGATCAGCCGTTTAAGAGTCGAGTTTATCTTTATCCCAAAATCCCATGTATCTCTTCTTCGGTTATCTTAACTAAAGTCTCAACCTGTGCCTCCGTAAACTGTTCCCCAGACTCCAAGGTCACTAAACAATCCTCAAATAGGGTGACCAACAAGCCATTTATTTGTGCGTACCTTTCCTTGGCATTCGAGGGTTCCAGAACCTTCCCACCCCAAATCCCAGCCATACGGTCGAAGAGAAAATTAGTAATTCTCCTCATGATCTGGGCTAAGATCACGACCTTTCGATCAGTAAGAGTCACAATACTTTCATACGTTGATTCTTGGACCTCCAGGCGCCCAGCTTCCTGCAGATCTAGGTGAGCCTTCGTTCCTTTTAAAACAATCAGGTGATGATAGAGCATGTTCGCCGTAATCGCCAGATTGTTTATTAGATCATTGCGCTTTAGAAATTCAAAGTTGACCCGGATATCTGCCAAGGATGAATCGGGCTCAAACATGATAAACCCAATATTGGGTTCGATCCCGTATTGGCGGAGGATTCTGATCGCCCTCTCGTTCTGAGCAACCGTTGTCATCTTATTTATCCGTTTTAGGGAACTGTCACTACCGCTCTCTAGTCCTATGAGAATATGGCGAAGGCCTGCTTCTACCAAGGCACTTACGGTTTCCTCATGGATGTCGTTAACCCGGGCCTCGATGCCAAACCGAATATTTCTGGATTTAAGGAGCGTTGCCAAGCGCAAGGCTCGTTGTTGCCCTCTTTCACCCGGACCGAAGAAATTGGGATCGGTAAAATAGAAATCCTCAATTTTATGTTGTGCAATTAAGTCATCGATTTCCGCGATGATATTTTCCGGAGTTCGACCACGCCACTGAGAGCCCTGTCCATAAAAAGGGTTGATGTAGCAGAAAGTACACCCCCCATAGCAGCCCCTACTCCCCTGAAGGTTTACTTCAGGCAGACGGAACAGGGCTTCGGTTCGCACGGGAAAAGGGAGAGCGTTCAGATCACCCACCAGTTCACGCCGCTGGAAAACAATTATACCAGAGTCGTCCCTCTGAGCAAGACCGGGTAAATTTTTAAGACCTTGGTTAGTTAAGGTTTTTGTAAAATCTTTTGTTAAAGCTTCCACTACCATGGTAAAGGTCAGTTCCGGTTCGCCCAGGATCACTGAATCAATATCTGGGCACTTCAATAAAATGTCTTCAAAGTCAGTGGTCGGATAATACCCGTAAGCCGTGATATACGAGGAGAGTTGCTCCGCTTTAACCTTGTGGAGAAAAGCGTACAAGGCTGTGTCCGTCTGCCAATGGTAGACCATATGAACCCCTATCAAGTCCGGTTGCATAGCTTTTACCCTACGCTCTATTTCTTGGTAGTCGAGCCCATCCAGGAATCCTTCAATGATTTCGACCTCATGCCCTTCGCTTATGAGCATACCGGCTACATAACCAGAATGAAGACATGAAGAAAGGGGAGTATTGGCGATGTCATTACATCGTTCCGGGCAGACGGTTCGTGGGTGCTCTAATAATAGTATCTTCACTTTATTTCCCTCCTCACTTCCTGCCACATAAATATGTTTCTACACTGCTGAAGTGTTTCCAGCTTGTATCTGAAGGTATTAAACGGCTTCGGGTTGTAATAGGTGGGATAGAGCAGATCCGTTTCCGCATCGATAACCCCTTGCGACCTAGCCATTCTTTCGATTGCTGTGCCTGGTAGAATGCGAATATTATTCAGTATGATGGTTCCTAGATTCCTTTTCTTACTATGTAATTCATAAAGCTGTTCGACAAACTGGATGCTTTTTTCACAGGTTTTTTCCGTTTCTCCAGGCACATTGACCATAAAATGATAGACACTGACCACGTCCGTCTGAGCGACGAAACTTGCTGCTTTTAAAATCTGTGCCTCACTAAGATTTTTGCCTAGGACATCCAATGATTCCTGGCACAGACCGTCGGGGGAGAAGGAAAAACACTCACACCCAGCCCGTTCAAACAAAGCGACATTCTTTTCATTAAGCTGGTCTTCCCGCATAAAACCATCCCACCGAATCTTGAGCTTTCTGTGCAGTATCTCCTCACAGATTCCCTCAAGGTGACCGCGGGGGACGTTGAGTACAGGATCGGTAAAGTGAAAACTCTGAATACCATAGTCTTTATGCAAGAGTTCCATTTCATCCACGACCGCAGCAGTCGGGCGGCACCGCAATCTCCTCCCTTGAAGCTGCGGATAAACACAATAAGCGCAGTTAAGAGCACAACCCCGTTTTGCCTCAATTCCAATCGTAGGAACGTAGTTGTTAATCCCTTTATAAAGCTCAGGATCCAGCAAAAGTCGATTCGCAGGAACATAATTAGCCATGTCAAAATTAGTGGCAGGCGGTGAAACGCGCACCCTCGAACCCTCCCGCCGACAAAGCCCAGCCAGAGGCGGAGGATTTTCTATAGAGCGAAGAAGAGCTGGAAAGGTGACTTCTGCTTCTCCTACAATTCCGTAATCTAATTCAGGCACCTCTAACATCAGCCGTTCCGGGAAAAGGGAAAAGCCGGTGCCGCCCACAATCAACCAGGCTTGGGGCAGAACAGCAGCAATCAACCGAACCGTGACAATAAAGGGAGAAATCAGCGAACTAGTTTTATTGCCCAGTGGATCAATATTCCGCAGGGATAAACCAATCCCCTCAGGTTGGAATGTCTTGAGCTTCTCTTTCAGTGCTCCATAAGGATCCCTTTCCAGATTCATATCCAAGATACTCACCTCATGACCATACCCTTGAAGGCGACCGGCCAAAAGGACAATCCCGATAGGATAGACTCTCTCCTGAGAGAGGTCTTCTACTGAAGGGGTTTGAATCATCAAAACACGCACGTAAATTCACTCCAATAACAACAGGGCAAAATATCTGACGTAGTCGCCCTTGTCGCGTAAAATCTGAAGATTAAGACCCGCCCGTCGGACGGTCTCGTAGACATCAATGCCCGCCCCTTCCATAGAGGGCCTAGCATCCCGTGTATTGCGACACTTCCCGTCGGTAGCGCCCACAGCGCAGGTTGTGCAAAGAAGGCATGGGCCGGCCCAATAAGCGAACGCTTTATGAAATCCTGCTAAAAAGGCTTCTCTTTCAGCGTCCAAAACTCGGCTCTGAAACACTTTTCCTGGAGGTTCCCCCTCCAGAAGCAGAGCGTGTGAAAAGTCTTGCAGTACCTCCCTCGTTTTTTGAGGTGAGGGACTATTGGGTGGGCAGTGGGCATGTCCATACCGATCACAGCCAAATTGGCAGCGGAGATCCGTCCAGTCAGCAACATGGATGCTTTCTTTATTGATAGGAAGAACTTCTCTAAAACCCATCGCTTTAATCCTGGCAATCAGACGGGTTCTCTCATCCAGACAGAGACTTTCCAGTTTCTTTTTATCCTTGGCCGCGAAGATCAGCGCAGTGTCCGTCGCTAAGGGGATGAGCTCAGTTGTATAGAGTTTTGACATGGCTAATTGTTCTTTTACCCATGTTCCAGAAAAGATCCTGCCATTGTAGGTATTGATAAACATATTTAGATCGAGCAGTGCAGCCTTAGCAGAGAAGTGCTCAGGGAAGAAATCATGGATGACTAGGAGCCCTTCCGACTTGAGACAATTTGCTGCACGGTCCAAGATTAGAGGAATCTCTTGTTCTGAATAGGCGTGAATAATATTTGAGAGAATGACCAAGTCAAACCCTTCCTTAGCAACGGACCAGGGTTCCAAAATATTGCTCGGTATGTAGGAAACCCGTTTCCCCAACCCCTTCTTGTCCATCAACTCCTGTGTATAGCTGAGGACTTCCTGAAGATCCACTAAAGTTGCCGATAAAGAAGGAGAAATCTCCAGAAAACCGCAGGCAATCGCCCCAGAGCCGGTCCCTATATCAAGTATCTCCCCCTTCAGATCAAGCCCCTCGAAGAAAGGCAGAATCTCTGCCACCTTAGATTCAGCAATATTATCCATAGCATTGATATACTTACGGATCCGCTTGGCAAACTGCTCTTGACCCTCTTCTTCGACTGGAAAATTCACTCTGCCGCCAGCCTTAAGGCATTCGGTAAGGTCCTGCCATCCTAGCCTAAGGCCTTTACGCCAGAGGATCGAATCTCCTTGATACCCACTCTTACCAAGGACAAGATGGTCGCCGGCAAGCTTGGTGTTATAATAACGTTTACCATCATAAACCACTAACCCTATTGTGCAAAGAGCCTGAAGAAAACGCCCCAGACCAGACGGAGGCATATCTAGTGCTCCTGCAATTTCGTCAGTCGTCATGCCTCTAGGCTCCAGAAAAGTAAAGACTTCCAGTTCAACGGCCGTAAACAGTGCCTCAGAAAACCAGTACCCGGTTGCCAGGTCTTCCAAATACTGAGGTCCTACACCCTGGGGATTATGCCGAAAAAAGGGTGTCGATCCCATCTTTATTACCTCCCCTCAGGATCTCCAATGCGTCCACTCAATGTCACTTTTTTACCTCTCATTAAATTCGAACCGGAATGGGATACGCTCCATCAAAACAGGCTAAGCAAACACAGTCCGTCCCAAGTGCTCGAAGCAAGCCTTCCTCAGAGATATAGTGTAGCGAATCTGCTCCTACAAACTCCCGAATTCCCTCTATATCCAATTGATTGGCAATGAGTTTTTCTCGTTTTACCGTGTCAATCCCATAGAAGCACGGATAGGCTACCGGAGGAGAACTGATTAGAAAATGTACTTCTTTGGCCCCTGCTTTTCTGACCATTTCCACCAGTTTCGAACTGGTGGTTCCTTGGATAATCGAATCATCAATCATAACAACGCGCTTATTTTTCAGGACACTTGCATTAGCATTAAGCTTCAGACGAACGTCCACTTCTCGCATTTGTTGAGTAGGTTGAATATAGCTTCGATGGACATAACGGTTTTTAATAACCCCTTCTCCAAAGGGAAGCCCCAGTGCTGTGGCATACCCCAAGGCAGAAGCAGTCCCGGAGTCTGGGACCGCAATCACAAGATCCGCCTCAACTGGATATTCACGGGCCAGTTCAATGCCCATCTGACGTCTACTTTCCGAGACACTCAGCTGATCAATTGTACTGTCCGGTCGGGAAAAATGGATATATTCAAAGGCACACGACGTGCGTTCTAGTTTAGAAAATCTCTGGTATGAGTGGAGTCCATCTTCATCGATCACCACAATTTCACCGGGCTCCACATCCCTCACAAACTCTGCACCAATGGTATCGAGAGCGCAACTTTCTGAGGCCAAGCAATACCCATCGCCGATACGCCCAATACATAAGGGACGAACGCCATGGGGATCCCTGAGTCCAATAAGTTTATCCTCTGCCAAGATAACCAAGGCATACGCTCCACGTAGATCCATCATGGTCTTAAGCAGCGCATCTTCCAAGGACTCCCGGCGATAGCGAGTAATGAGGTTAATCATCACTTCGCTATCAATCGTTGTTTGGAAAACTGCCCCGTTTTTCCCCAGTTCTTCACGTAGTTCTAAGGCATTGGTTAAACTTCCATTATGAGCCAAGGCCATCATGCCTTTTTGGTAGTGTACCACCAAAGGCTGAGCATTCGCAAGCAGCTTTGAACCCTTTGGGGAGTATCGGACATGTCCAATCGCCATTTTCCCCTTCAAGCAATCCACAACATGGTCTGAAAACACTTCCGATACCAAGCCCATTCCTTTATGCACATCAATGCTTCGTCCATCTGAAACCGCGATTCCAGCACTCTCCTGTCCTCGGTGTTGAAGAGCATAGAGCCCGTAGTAAGTTACACGAGCAACCTCCAGAGTGGGGGCATAGATCCCAAAGACTCCGCATTCCTCTTTCGGTTTATCCTCTCTAAATTCGAACACGTTTGCCCCCCTCCCCTTAGTTCAGTGCTTAGTCTTCAAATTTCTTCGCTTAACCGCTTCTGCAACGCTTCGTCCTTCGCCTCGATATCCTGCAACATTTGGGCTCGATAGACTTTAACCTTCATACTCAATGGTTTATCCTGACTTGCCAGAATCTGTACCGCAAGTAACGCTGCATTCCGAGCAGCACCGATGCCTACGGTTGCCACTGGGATTCCCGGGGGCATTTGTACAATGGAGTAAAGGGCGTCGATTCCTTCCATGGCACCACTGCTCATCGGAACACCGATGACCGGCAAAGTTGTTGCCCCCGCCACAACCCCAGGCAAGTGGGCTGCTAACCCTGCCGCGGCGATAATAAGTTTTCCCCCTTGAGCTTCAAACCCTTTCACCCAATCGACCGTTCGTTTCAACGTCCTTTGGGGGGAAGAAATGATAACTTCAAAAGGAACCTCAAATTGCTGAAGAACTTCCAGGGCTTCTTCTATAACTTGATAATCTGAGTCACTTCCCATAATGACCCCAATCTGGCTCATTTGCCTCACCCTCCTTGTCAATAGTGCCCTCTTCCCGTTAGTTAGCAAGTTCCTCCCGTTTTCCCAAGGTGTTCCCCAACTAATTTCATGGCACAGAACCCACCACACATAGAACAGGCTTCCGCCCCCTCCTCGTTACGCTCTCCTCGGACTCGGCGAGCTGTAGGAGGATCAATGGACAATTCAATTTGTTTTTCCCAATCTAAGGCTTTACGAGCATGAGCCATAGCTAAGTCCCATTCACGTACACCCTTAACACCATTAACTATATCGGCAGCATGAGTCGCAATGCGCGTAGCTATGACCCCTGCGTGAACATCTTCAGCGGTAGGTAAGCGTAGATGTTCGGCAGGTGTAACATAGCATATGAAGTCTGCACCGGCCATAGCTGCCGCTGTGGCCCCGATGGCTCCTACGATATGGTCGTAGCCCGGCGCAATATCCGTGACTAAATTTCCAAGTATATAGTATGGAACATGATGACAGAGTTGCTTTTGGAGCAAGATCGTTGCTGGGATTTGATCCACGGGCACATGGCCCGGGCCTTCTACCATCACTTGGACGCCAGCTTCCAAGGCTCTTTGTACCAATTCTCCCGCCACAATCAAGCCTTGGACTTGGGCACGGTCCAGAGAATCTTCAATACAACCGGGTCGGATTGCGTCTCCAATACTCAGCGTTACATCGTATTTTTTACAGATTTCAAGCACACGATCAAATTGAGTATAGAGAGGATTCTCTTGCTCGTTGTGGAACATCCAGCCTGTTAAAAAGGCCCCTCCACGACTTACAATATCTGTGATTCGTCCTTGATTTTTTAATCGTTCAATAATAGACATGTTTAAAGCAGCATGAATGGCCATAAAATCGATGCCACGCTTTGCCTGACGTTCAATCATTTCGAACATATCATCAGCGGTCATACCGACAACGCTTCCGTGTTTAGCAATACTCTCCATACCACCTTGATAACTTGGAACAGAACCGATAGGTAATGTGAAATTATCGAGCACCTGATGGTGGAAAGCATCAACATCTCCGCCAATACTTAATTCCATAATTGTATCCGCACCAGCAGCTACGGCAACCTTTATTTTATGGAGCTCATCCGAGAAGTCCACACAGTCCGGTGACGTACCGATGTTGGCATTTACTTTGGTGCGAAGACCTTCCCCTACTGCGACTGCGTTACAGTTCTTGTGTTGTTTGTTCTTGATGATCACGACCCGACCTTGAGCAACCTTCGCACATAACTCATCCGCTGTAAGCCCTTCTACTTTAGCTAATCTCTCTACCTCAGGTGTAATAATTCCTTGTCTTGCTTTAATAAGTTGTGTCATTTCAATCTCTCCATTCTTACTTTTTATTTGGCACGATGCATCCTGTCCTTACTAATTAATCGAATCACAAATCTCGAACCACGCCTTAACGTCCCTATATTCGAACCTCGATCATCGAACCTCGAACATCGATTCAGCATTCCCACGGCAGTTCTTGAAAGAACTCGCCAGCCACAGCCATGGCACAACCCTTTTCACATTTTGTGCAGAAAGGTTTTTCACTCGAGTGGAAATCCGTAAGCCTTTCTTGATCTAAGGCTAACGTTTTCTGGGCCTCTAGATTCTGCTCCCGCCGCGCTCGACTCATTTGCAGGTCCCAAGTTTCAGCGCCTGGGTAACCTTTGGCTAGATCCGCTACATGAGCAGCAATACGGGAAGCCACTACTCCCCGATAGACATCCTGCGCATTGGGATACCCTATATGTTCGGCAGGTGTGACGTAGCAGAGAATGTCTGCTCCAGCAGCACCAGCCATGGCTCCACCTATAGCAGCGGTAATTTCGTCATATCCGGGAGCTACATCCGTCGATACCGGACCGAAGACAAAATACGGAGCACCTTGACATACTTGTTTTTCTAATTTAACGGTTGTCGCGATTTGATTAGGTGGAGTGTGACCGGGTCCCTTGATCATGATTTGAACCCCCGCTTGTCTGCTACGCTTTACCAGCTCGCCTAGAACGACGAGCTCCTCAGCTTGAGAACGACATAATGAATCAGCACCTGCACCCGGTCGCATAGCATCCGCTAAACTTAAAGTAACTTCATACTTTTGGGCAATTTCCAGGATGCGGTCGAACATAGTATACAAAAAGTTCTCCTTGTTATGATAAAGCATCCAGCCCATCAGTAAGGACCCGCCTCGGCTCACCAGATTTAGCACCCGCTGGTCTTCCTTAGCCGTTTTAAACAATCCGGAGTGAAGGGCACTATGCAAAGCCATAAAATCTACTCCATCGGCAGCTTGGCGTTCCATAACCTTGAAAAAGTCTTCAGGTTCAAGTGCTAAGGCTGAACCCTTAGTACATACAGCCTCAGCAAAGGCCTGATAAACAGGTAGTGTACCTAAAGGTAACGGTACTCTTTTTATAATTGTCCGCCTTGCCTCGTCCATATTGCCGGCTGTACTCAAATCCATGACCGCATTGGTTCCTGCCCTGATTGCCTCATCCACTTTAAATAGTTCATCAGCAAGACTATCCTCGTCTGCAGCTAGGCCAATACTAGCACTAACTTTAGTGCTTAGGCCTAGTCCAAACCCTTGAGGCTTTTGGGGCTTGTGGTGACCGTTATAGGGAATAACAATTCGTCCGGTAGCAACCCGTTCCATAAGGAGTTGGACATTCATGTGTTCGTTTCGGGCTACCAAGGTAAACAACGGGATTTCCTGACCCTTTTGGGCCATTTCCATTAACGTCAAAACAACAATCTCTCCTTTCTATATTTGAATCATTCCCTTGAAAAGAACAATCTGTAGTGAAAAAAATAAAAAAAGTCTCTAATCACAACGTGACTAGAGACTTTTCCATAATCTCATCCACACTACTCTTGGTTCTTCGACAAGGTAGGTTTGGCTTAACTACAAGGCAGGTCTCCTGGCTTACGGATCAACACTTCGAAGCACCTTCCGGGAACTAACCCGTGGTTATTTACTTCTTGCTCCCCGTTTACAGTGGCGGGACCGCGCCGGACTTACACCGACTTCCCTATTCTCCTCATGGTGAGGCACCTGTAGTTATTAAATTTTCTAAGCATAGTATAACTAATAAATGTATCATTGACAAGGCTTTTTAGTCGACAATTCTAGAAATCTCCATTACAAGCTTATCTTATTAATCATTACTCTGATGCTTCTTCTGTTTTATAGATAGAATCTTTGGAAATAATGCTGTACTCCCCGCTGCTTTGCACGATTCTAGAAACATGTCGAATTTGGTGCTTACAATCTGTACAGTAGCCAAAAGCAAAATATTTCTTCGTTTTAGTGACTTCCTTGTCTTTCTCAATAAGTTTGGAACATTGCGGACACGACATAGTCACTTTGTCGAGGAAAGCCTTCAACTCTTTAACTTTTATCTCATTTTCGATTTGGTTCTTTTCCCAGTTTATAATGGCCTTTTCAGAAAAATCAAAGACCTTTTTGAAAATCTCTGAGGTATAGAAGGCATCACTTAATGCATCGTGAAAGGGAACTGTTTTTTCAATCCCTAAGGCTTCCACAGCATTTTCTAGACTTGGTTGCATTGATAGAACCCCATGAGTCATATAGATTTGCTGAATATTAATAAATCTGTTGAAGGATAGTGCTTCAAAGCCGAAAAATTGACAATTATCTCTTAAACCTAAAATATCATCATGTCCCCAAGAGCACAAGATAGCGTCCCTTCCAAGCCATGAACTAAAGCTCCTGATTGCCTGAACGAAAGGGGTTCCTTGGCTAACCTGCCTTGTGCTGATCGTCGTTTTCTTCTTAACATAGGGGTTTATTCTCTTATAGATCACTGGCTTTACGATTAAATTAAACTCGCCAATGGTCTCCAATCGTTCGTTGAGTTTGACTGCTCCAATTTGAATGATTTCACTTTTCAAAGCGGGATTTGCACAATCACCTTCTTTGAATTTAAAAAACATATTGAATTCCAAATCAAAAACTATATAGTTCATTGTTACCTCCTCTATCACTATTTTTATTATAATCCTTCCAAAGAATAAACGCACACATATTAGTTTTTTAGTTTTATAACTTCCTTCTAAAAGTACAAACTTTTGAAGTTTGCTTGTAATACCAGGTTAATTAAAAATTAAATGAACGAAGTCTTTTTTTTGTTTTTCTGCGAATACTTAATCAAGAGGTGATATTATGTGGTTCAATAAAAGTACTGAAGATGTGCTAAAGGAATTAGCTGTAAACTCAACCACCGGGACTTTAATGGACTGGGCATTCGTTTTAGCACTATCCATTATTCCTTTAGTGATCAATGAACTTGTGAAAGCCATGCGCAGAAAATAACCTTGGACTTGGAAGCTTTTACAGCCTTTAATTCCACCGCAGTATTTGAAATTTTTCTTCTCCTGTATATTTACATCTTTTAGACATGAGAATGCTCCCCTTTCTGGTAGTAGGTTTTATTATTTAACCTGTCTACCTAGAGGGGAGCATATCAGTCTTCTTGGGGTATCTCTAATTAATATTATGTCTCATGAATTACCAAAAACTTAATTGTTGATAAGTACTGATCTTTTGGTATTGGTTGAGTAAGCGATCTAATTGCTGACTAACCTCTACAACCTCGTGATCAATGAGATTACGAGTTAGAGCAAATTTATTGAGTCTCTTACGTAGTTCCTCTATTCTTTTCAAAAGTTTCTTTTCCACGCGGATTCCTCCTGAAAATTACATTCCTCAGTAAGATTTTAATGCTTTTCTGGGGAAATGGCAAGAAGATAATATCCATTAATAGGCAGTTATTTGTCGTAATATGGTAAATATATCTTAAATGTAAAATGTTTTATATTGATGATTAGATGCTTTATTTTATTAATTTAAAATAATTACATTTTCAATAGGGAGTTTAATAAAAAAGGTAGTACCTGTGGTTCCGGTTTCGACGCATATCGTACCTCCATGACGATACACTATGTTGTAAGACACTGGCAATCCTAAACCTGTTCCATTTTCTTTCGTCGTCAAAAAAGGTTTACCTATGTTTTCAAGAACTTGTCCTGGTATGCCAGATCCCTGATCGCGAAACATTAAAACAACGTAATCCTGTTCAAGATAGGTTCTTATGGTCAAAACCCCACCTTCCAGCATAGAGTCTAAGGCATTACGGGCTAAGTTTAAGATAACTTGTCGAATTTCTTGCTCATTTAGTTTTAGATTGGGGATCTCTTCGAGTTCAACAATAATAATTAGCTCTTTCCTTAGAGCATCAGCTTGTATCATCGGTAGTAGTTTATTAATAATAGTATTAAGATTCTGCATTCTAAGATCTAGAGGATTGTTTCGACTTAACGAAAGGAACTCCGTAATAATTGAATTGCAGCGATCTAATTCTTCGATCATGAGTTGAAAATAATCCTTATACTCCAGAAGTACTGATTTCGTTCCTAGTAACTGAAGAAAACCGTGGACTGTTGTCATAGGATTCCTAATTTCATGAGCTATACTCGCAGCCATCTGGCCGATTAGATTTAAAGCATCAAGCCTTTTCATCTCTGCTTCCATTTTTTTACGTTCAGTAACATCACGATGGATACCCATGATACCGGTTATCCGATTTCGGTCATCTCTAATCGGTGAAATACTCAATGAGACGTCGATTACCTTACCATCTTTCTTTCGACGCTTCATATCATAGCCGATAATTTCTTCACCTATTTTTGCCCGCTCAAGAATTTCCTTCAATTCCGAAACACCTTCGGGCACTGACAAAAGTGTAATCTCTTGCCCTAAAGCTTCTGAAGCTGTATAGCCATACATCTTTTGCGCTGCTGGATTAATACTCGTTATTTTATAATCCAGATCAACTGTAGTAATTAAATCATTAGAGTTTCTTACTATGGCTTCAAAGGTTCGAAGTTGCTGAGAATGTGCTTTGACTGCATACAATAACGGCGTTAATTCTGGCAGAAATCCGGTATCAATCTGAACACAGTTATCTTGGAGTATTGCCTCAGCAAATGAAGTTAACTGCTTTTTAATCTCTCTGACCAGAAACCAAGTCCCTATTAGCGGGATAGCAACTATAATCAATATTTCGCTGACTTGAACTCCTAAAGTGAGACCTAAAGCAAGGCTTAGTAAAATAGTCCCAATAATTAAACGCTTAGTATTCACTGTGTTAGAGTGGTTGCGTATTATGTTCCTAAGATTCATATAAAACCTCCCTAACGCTTATCAAGCGATCTTACATTAAAAGGGAAATTTCCTAACTATCTACTACTTTGTTATCGTAAAAAGGATTATAGGGAAATACTACTTTTTAAAAATTATTATTGAACCACCTTGAACTTACTTCGTCAGACTTAAGGATATTCCTCCCTACAAGCCCAACATATTACAAGGATTATTGCAAAAATAACCTAGGAAATTTATACCACTACATTCTACCTATTTCTTTTCGGTAAGATCTTCTAACCTCACAAATTGCCGAATATTTAAAGCAACAAAAAGCTAGGGTCAGGCTATTATTCTTACCTGACCCTAGCTTGAATTTGAGCACGTTTACAGTCATACCTTTATATTCTTTCACGAAGAAGTAAAAACCTTAACTTAAGCCACTTTCCAGCTTTATTTAACTTCCACATAATGTTTGAAAAAAATCCCATTAATAACATCCCCTTTTTTTAAATTTATACTTAAGTTACCCTAATCTCTGAAAATCAGTATGTAATTTATTTCCATAGAGACAATTTTATATATTTCTATACCTACTTCTACTTCTACTTCTACAACCCTATTCGTCACATTCATAATCCCTGGACCCCTGATATGAACAGCTTAGAGGGGTTTCTTTTCTTCAAGGTAACCTTGAGGCGCTCTGAATATGTTGTCTCGTTTCATTTTTCTAAATAAAAAAATACTCACTTCGATAAACTGGAAATCTTTATACTTTCTTTATGCACTTCACTATAATCTTTACGCCTTTTATATGGGTAATTGATTTATAATAAGGCTGCATTCAGTATGAAAGATTGCTTTTGTTAGACAATAATGAGTAGTACGCGGAAATAACGAGGGTGATGATATAAATGGTAAAAGGAAAACTAACAATTTTCTTAGGTGCAGCTTCAGGGGTCGGAAAAACTTATGCAATGTTAGAATCCGCTTTAGGTCGATTGTCCGAAGGTGTAGATGTAGTTGTGGGTCTGGTAGAGACTCATGGCAGAGCAGATACCGAGGCAATGCTTAACGGCTTTACGGTCATCCCCAGGAGATCTCAAGAATATATGGATCGTATATTTTTTGAAATGGACTTAGATGCAGTCTTGACACGTCGTCCTCAGCTTGTCTTGATCGATGAACTGGCCCACACCAACGTGGATGGATCGCGACATAAAAAGCGTTACATGGATGTCAAAGAATTATTGTCAGCGGGGATTAACGTTTACACTACCTTGAATATTCAAGACTTAGAGACACTCAATGATATTGTAACCCAAATCACCGGAGTTGCCGTCCGAGAGACTGTCCCCGACCAAGTCTTAGAAATTGCGTCGCAAATTCAACTGATTGATATCCCACCGGAAGAATTAATTCAAAGGTTAAAGGATGGAAAGGTTTATGTTTCAGATCAGGAAACAGAGGGTTTAAAAGACTTCTTTCGACCTGGCAATATCAACGCTCTAAGAGAGTTGGCTCTTCTCTATACAGCGCAACGAGTGGATCGTCAGCTAGAATCCTATAGGCAAGACCATGGAATCAATGGGCCATGGCCGACGGGAGAAAAGATTTTGGTTTGTATAAGTGCCAGCCCCTTCTCAGCTCAGTTGATTCGGATTGCGAAAAGAATGACCGAGAAGGTACAAGGGCAATTATTTGCCGTGCATGTTGAAACCCTGCGCCGACTTCCCAGTAGTGAGGCTGAAAAAGACTCAATGGCCAAAAACCTCCGCTTAGCTGAAGAACTGGGTGCGGAAGTGATTGGTCTAACGGGGAATGGTGTAGCGGAAGCTATTTTAGAGTTGGCTAGGAAACGCAATGTTTCCCAGATAATTATTGGCAAACCAGCGCATACGCGCTTTTGGGAGTTAATCCATGGCTCGGTCGTAGATAAAGTGATTCGGCAAAGTCAGGGCATTAGTATTCATGTTATCCCTGGACGCCCACCAGAGGCAGGAAAAGCCCAGATTAAGGCAGTAAAAAATGGAGAAGAAGCGGGTACTAAACCACAGGGGTGGAATTCTCCGAAGATAATTCCTTATTTGGCATCCAGTCTGATGATTATTGGGATGACTTTAGTTTTCACCTTGGTACATCCGTTTTTAGGCCTGGTTAATATTTCTTTGCTCTATCTACTGCCTATTCTGATAAGTGCGGCACTCTGGGGAACCCTTCCCGCCATTGTCACAGCGATAATGGGGACCATTGCCTTTGATCTTTTTTTTGTCCCCCCATTTTTTAAATTTACCGTTGCTGATCTCCGTTATCTAATCAGCTTTGCTATCTTCATGTTGGTGGGGTTGATTACGGGAACTCTATCGGATCGGTTAAAAAAACAGGTGAATTATTCTCGGCAGCGGGAGAATAACATTTCAGCGCTTTATTCTCTAAGCCGAGATATCGCTGCAGTCGATAACCTAGATGCTGTATTAGATTGTATTGTTAGTAATGTCTCCAAAACGTTAGAGGGACAAGTTATGTTGCTTTTACCTAATGAAAAAGCTCAACTGGTACTGCGAAAGGATTCTGGGCTTATCAATTCCCTAGATAAATGTGAACTTTCAGTTGCCACCTGGGTCTATGAAAGGGGACTAAAAGCGGGTCATGGAACGGAGACCTTAGGCACTGCTAAGGCCCAATATTTGCCACTAAGCACAGAGCAGGGAACGCAAGGAGTTCTTGGGATTAACATCAATGAAAGCAACACGCAATTTGACCCTGAGCGAATTCGCTTATTAGAAGCCTTTACAGGATTGGCAGCTATGGCCATCAATCGAGTCAAATTAGCCGAACAAGCCAGAGAGTCCCTTTCGTTAGTAGAGTCTGAACGCTTACGCACGGCTCTTTTCAATTCACTTTCTCATGATTTGCGAACACCCCTGGCTTCCATAATTGGGGCCGTCACCGGTCTTTTAGAAGATAAAAATGTCATCTATAGTCCAGAGGTCCGCAAGGAGTTGCTTAAAACGATTCTCTATGGGGCGGAACGAATGAATCGATTTATTAGTAACTTATTAGATATGGCACGACTAGAAAGCGGTATGCTTAGATTAAATAAGGAATGGTGCGATCTTCAAGATATCATTGGAGTGGCGATCAATAGACTTGGAGACACCCTAACTCGACGGCCTTTGGATATCGATATACAGGAAGGCCTACCCTTGGTGCAAGCTGATGGGATTTTGATAGAGCAGGTGTTGATTAATTTGCTGGATAATGCACTTAAGTACTCAGAAGCCGCTAGCAAAATCATGATCTCGATCCGGCAACAAGGAAATCAACTGGAGATCGTGGTCGCTAATCGGGGCCATGGTATTCCTGAGGCGGATTTAAGCAAGGTCTTTGATAAGTTTTATCGACTTAGTTCCCCTTTACAAGTAAGTGGAACGGGGCTCGGTCTGGCAATATGTAAAGGACTTATTGAAGCACATGGCGGGGATATTTGGGCCGAAAATAATAAACTTGGCGGTGTAACAATTACCTTTACCTTGCCGTTAACCGACCAATTTTTGGGGATAGTGCCTGAGATGAATGAAGGAGAGTAAGATGGAAAACAAAGGTCAGCGTATTTTAATAATTGATGACGATACACAGATTCGGCGATTTTTGCGGGTGGCCCTAACCAGCCACGGCTATGTAGTAAAAGATGCTAGGACGGGTAGCGAGGGTCTCGAGGCAGTCGCGCTGTTCAGTCCGGACCTAGTAGTATTAGATTTAGGGCTACCCGATATCGATGGGCTAGATGTAGTGCGTCAGTTGCGAGAATGGACTAAGGTTCCGATTATCATTCTTTCGGTCAAGGAACAGGAGAGTGATAAAATTACAGCCTTGGACTTGGGTGCGGATGACTATGTGACGAAACCTTTTGGGATGGGGGAATTGTTAGCTCGAATTCGAGCGGCAATGCGCCACACTGTCGGGGTAGAGGAAGAGCCAGTTTTGCATTTTGAAGACTTGACCCTTGATTTATTACACCGCCGGGTCACAAGGGATGATCACGAGATTAAGCTTACCTTAACGGAATATGAGATCGTAAAAAATCTGGCGATTAACGCAGGAAAAGTTATGACCCACAGCTATTTACTTCGTACTGTATGGGGGCCTTCTTATGAGAAAGAAGTACAGTACTTACGAGTATATATTGGTCAGATAAGGAGAAAGCTGGAACGTGACCCATCCCGCCCGCGGCATATTATTACCGAACCAGGGGTAGGATATCGTTTGTTGTAATGCAGACTCACTTGGAGGGAAAAAGGATTGAACGCATTAGGGAAAATCATGTCACCATCTCGAGTTTTAGTCTTGGGATTTGCTGTTCTTATTGTGTTTGGGGCGTTATTACTGACCTTACCTCAAGCAACTCAGGATGGATTGGGATTAACTACTTTGAATGCCGTCTTTACAGCAACCTCGGCAGTTTGTGTTACAGGGTTAGTGGTAGTGGATACAGCGACGACGTTTACGCTCTTTGGGCAATGGGTTATTCTATTCTTGATTCAAGTGGGTGGACTCGGTTTCATGACCTTTGCCACCCTGTTTGCCATGATATTAGGGAAGAAAATTACCCTTAAGGAACGATTGTTGTTGCAAGAGGCCCTAAACCAGGTTTCAGTCGAAGGGGTCGTTCGATTAATGAAGTCTGTCCTACTGATTTCCTTTGCTTTTGAAGCGATGGGTACCCTTATTCTAACCTTACACTGGTATTCCGATTTTGGCTTTAGTAAAGCGCTTTATTATGGTCTCTTTCATTCTATTTCAGCGTTTAATAACGCGGGTTTTGATCTCATGGGTAATTTCACTAGTCTTACTGCTTTCGTTGGAGATCCCGTCGTTAATATTACCATCATGCTTTTGTTTATTTGCGGAGGCTTGGGCTTTATCGTTATGGCGGATCTACTGGCACACCGGAAAAAGTTTAGACTTCATACGAAAATAGTCCTACTGGTTTCCGGAGTCCTTATTCTTTTAGGGACTGTCATTATTTTGATCATGGAATTTGCAAATCCAGATACCTTAGGGCCATTCCCCTTAGGGACAAAGATTATGGCAGCCTTATTTCAATCGGCTACTTCTCGGACTGCTGGATTTAACACCATCAATATAGCGGGTATGTATGACACAACGTTACTCTCTATGATTGTGCTCATGTTTATTGGAGCTTCCCCCGGAGGGACGGGCGGAGGGATTAAAACAACGACGTTTATTGCGATCTTTTTATCTGTGTTGAGTACCTATCGTAGTGATCCTCATGTTGTCTTCCAGGGGCGGACCTTACCAAAGGATGTTATTCAGAAAGCTTGGGCCGTTACGACTTCAGCTTTATTTCTGGTCTTCTTAGTATTATCAATTCTTTCACACACGGAAAATTCAGATTTAAGGACCGTGTTTTTCGAAGTAACCTCCGCCTTTGGGACAGTGGGCCTTTCTCTAGGAATCACGCCCACTCTTTCCGAGGTTGGTAAAATGGCGATTATTTTAACGATGTTTATAGGGCGGTTGGGGCCGTTAACCTTGGCCTTTGTCCTTTCTCAGAAAAAAAATAAACAAGAAGCCCACATTAAATATCCCGATGAACGAATCATGATTGGATAGGAGGAGAAATTAGTGCGCAAACAATTTGTGGTAATTGGCTTAGGGCGATTCGGAACCAGTGTAGCTAAAACTCTCAGTGCATTAGGCCATGATGTATTAGCCATGGATAAGGACGAACATGCCGTTCATGACATAATAAATGATGTGACCAAAGCAGTACAGGCCGATGCACGTGAGGAGGTGACACTCCGGGCATTAGGGGTGCGGAATTTAGATGTAGCAATAGTAGCGATCGGAGATGATCTTGAAGCCAATATCCTGATCACTTTGATGCTTAAAGAAATGGGAATTCCCTATGTTGTCGCTAAGGCCCAATCAGTCCAACACGGAAAAGTGTTGGAAAAAATTGGTGCAGATAAAATTGTTTATCCGGAACAAGATATGGGGATTCGCTTAGCCAACAACCTGATTAGAACAAATGTTATGGATTTTATAGAATTGTCCTTAGATTACAGCATTTTCGAAATAATTGCTCCATCCCAGTTTGTCAATAAATCAATAGGGCAACTAAATTTGCGAGCAGTTTATAAAATCAATGTGATGGCGATCAAAAAAAGCGCAGATCAGATTGTTATCGCGCCAGGGCCAAACGCAGTCGTTGAAGAAAGAGATATTTTAGTAATTGTCTGCAACAAAAAAGCTCTTTCGAAGTTGCCAGAGTAACAGTTAGTAGCAAATAACTTATTTATAGACCTCAGAGAGAATATCAAGATCCGCCTTGCTAAGTGATACGGGCTCCGTATTGTCCACTCGGATAATAATAAATGTTCCTTGAATATCTGCCCTTTTGAAAGGCTTTTGGGTTAAGGGATAGTTTCCATCGTAGACGATTAAACACCCAGGACAGATAGTTTCCACCGTTTCAATATAACCGTGAATTGTTAATTCAAAGGCCTTAAGATTATTGGGTAGTTCACGTACTTCAGGAGCTTTCCCCGGCTCCACTACCAAAGCCTTTATCCATTTAACCAATGTCTACTTCCCCCCTTTCAGTGACTGAGGATATTTTCGACCCGCCTGTCGCCTAAATTGTTTTGATATCGGCGCAAACCCGATAAAAGCCCAGTCCATACCCCGAATTGAATAAGCCAAACCGAAAAATGGCGGCCGGATGAAAGCATCTTCAAACCGGCCGCCATTTTTGTGGTCTGCTGTTTCTTCAGGAGTTTCCGCTGGCAAGTCCGCACCTTCTTAAGCTTGGGCACATATTGTGTAGAAAGTAACAGGAAGGATTGACGCGCGGATGACTACTACGACGGAACGCACCCCGCGGATTATCGCGGATGAAATAAACATAATCAACCATCGCACCGGAACGACTCTGCTGGCTAACGCCATTGAGATCGGAGGGCGCCTGAAAGAAGCCAAAGCCCTGGTCAGGCACGGGGAATGGGGCAAATGGCTGGCTGAGTCAGTCCGTTATTCCCAGCGCTCAGCC
>NZ_JUEE01000025.1:0-5144 GCF_000802135.1 Desulfosporosinus sp. BICA1-9 | reverse complement strand
CCCGCCGAGGTCACGAGATTTTCCGCGATTTTCACCAAAGATACCCCAGCTAACTGTTGACGGATCACTTCTTCTTTAACTTCCCACGCCACCTGATGGTGTTCCTTCATAAAGTTAGGAAGAAATGAGGTAGCTTTTCCACACTCGCAACATTTAAATCGATAGATTGATAGGACGTACGCCTTTAACAAGGTATACACGATTCGTTTAAAACTTCCATGTTTATGCAACATCGCCCTTGCCAAGCAATGAGGACACACCTTAGGACGCAAGTGATTAGGACAACCATGGACAAACTTTTCAATATATAACTGGACAGTCCATATTTCTTCATGTAAACTCAAATTGGTAGTAACCAATGGGAAAGAGGAAACTAGGCTGGCCGGCCAATGATGTTTCCTCTTTCTTTTATCCTTCTTTTCAGATTGTCATGCGATCTACTTTGACACATGACAACCATTATCCAACGGCAACGCCAAACAAGTCAAGAAAAAGACGCTCCTTTAACGTCAGTTAAAGTGAGCGCCCACATTATCCAAGTAAATCACCTCCTTTCGTGTCATCTCTTCATTACTCACCTCCTTTCGCACCTAAACCCAAGAATAACAATTATAATATTTCAATAGAAATGAACGTTTCTTTACCCTTCGTGGAAGTATTCAATATTTCAACTCATTAAAATAAATTTCGAGCTTGAAAGAGTTATATTCTGCAAAATATCTCACTATTTTTAGCTGTTGGGTTATGTTAGGTAAAAAAAATAGACCTAACGCCTTTTGAGGTTTAGGTCTATATATCTGTTTTATAGAGTTTGCGTCTTGAGTAAGCACCTATATTGGTTTATTAGGACTTACAAATACTTCGTAATTATCTTTCCGAGTTCATCGGGACGAAATGGTTTAGATATAAAATCAATTGCACCGAGGTTTAATGCTTCATCGACAATATTACTTGAGCAACAAGCACTACACATAATAACCTTTGCCGTCGGGTCAAAAGAGATGATTTCTTTAAGGGTAGACAACCCATCCAGTTCTGCCATAGTGATATCCAGAATCGTGAGTACAGGTATATTTGCTTTATAAAGCTCAATCGCTTCAAAACCGTTCTTAGCTTCCAAGATGTCAATGTGACCTAAGCGAACTAAAACCTGACGAATCATCATTCGTACAAAACTCGCATCATCTACGACCAGAACTTTACAAATCATTTTAATAGGTTCCCCTCGATTTTTTTTTAAAAACGAGCCGACACCTCAAAACATTCATTATCTATATCTTTCAAGATTTGCAATATAAATCGAGGATAACCTCATGTTTCTAAGAGCTAAAGCATCGGAATATTTGTTTATTTTTTGCCCCATTGAAAAATCTAATCCAGCAGAGCGACAATTTGCGAATATTCACCTATGAAACCTCCTTTGGTTGTCTTAATTGACAGTATAATGTTAATATTGCCATCCCTTATTTAAAAAATTCAAAGCCTATCTAGCCTTGCAATTACGTTATCGTCTTAGTTAATAACATGGTATACGCAAAAAAAGTCGCATAATTATAACCTAATGTCACTTATAGTCTGTAGACCTAAAGGCTACAAGTATTCTATCATTCGTATTAATGTAATGTCAATCAGATGGTAGTGATATAGTGTCTAGTAATATTAGAATTCCTTTTGGCAACCGTGTTCGAAAATTGAGACAAGCCCAAGGTATTTCGCAAGAAGAACTTGCATTCAGTAGTGACTTACATAGAACGTACATCTCGGACATTGAGCGTGGAGCCAGAAACGTCTCGTTAGACAACATCAACAAAATCGCAATCGCCTTAGATGTTGCTCCAAAGGACTTATTTGATTTTTGAATTTCCGCATCCCACGGAAGCAGTAAAAAATACTTATAAAGTCTCGTTTTTGGTGTCACTAATTTATGTTCACGATTCTTGCAGAAGCATCCAGAAATACTACAATTAAAAAGTATAAACTAATGCATCAAAAAAGAGAGGCGAATTGTTCGCCTCTCTTGTCTTTTAGGTTTATATAATCAATGCCCCTTTCCCTAACAAAACGTAGCATCTCAACCATCAAATGTTCTTCAGTAACCTAATTCAATCAAAGACCTCCCGAGCATTTTACTCTGAGAGGTCTTTTTTTCTCTAGGATTTTACCAAAATAAGTCTATATATGTAGTAAACCGTTATATTAAAATCACTCCAACTTTTCCAAAGCCTTGTAGTAGCAATAACATACAACCCAGTGCACTAAGTATGAGATAAATGTCCAACCGATATGCCAACCGTTTCCGTAGACGACCTTACCGAAGAGAACACCTAACCATTCCAAGAAAGTGGCAATAATGGTTAGCACGAGTATAACTAATCCACACCCTTGGGACAAACATTCCAAGGCAAAACACCGAAGACGAACCCTTAAAGATGTTATTCTGCAATAAGGGGAAACCTTATTAGAATAGGCTGGGCAAAAAAACTACCGCCGTTTTTTCGTTAGGTCAATAATTTCGCTTATTGGGTCGATAATGCTACGCTTGGATAAAGAGAAGCGCCGAGGTCTTTTTCCGACGCTTTTGGTTTCTTATTATGCTACGAAGGCAACGTTGCAATCGCCACAATTGATATTTAATTCTTTGATCGCCCTTACGATTGCGCCGCACGTTGGGCAAGTGTACTTAATGGAATTGGACTTTCGAACCTTGGCGCCCGTCTTCGGGTTGACGTCTTCGTCGCCTTTTTCGCCTACCGTACCTTTCGCCGCTTGGGTTGCGAAGTCCATCCGGGCAACGTTGAAAACTGTCTCGTCCAAGCCCCAACCTTCATTCTGTAAATTACGCTATTTTGCTCTTTAGAATTTTTTGCCGATATGAAAGCCGCCATCAGTAGTTGAGGAACCAAGCACACAATAAAAATGATTGCTAAGACTTTAGGGACATTCTCAAACCCACCGTAGTTACCATTCACTCCGTGGTTGTACATATAACAATTAATTTGGGTGCCTACCACTAATAGAAAAAGTCCAACAAAGCTCGTTACAGTCGACACCAGACCAATTTTAACACTTCTACTGATTCGATATAAGACAAGGAAGCTAATGACATTGACAATAACCAAGAGCAGAACAAACCTAATACGAGGGGATACTTCGGATAAGTAAATAGCTGTCAGGATAAACCCTTGACACCAAATTATGGCTTTACTTATATTCCTTGGAGCAAAAATAGCTGCAAGTGAAGATATGATCACAAACACTCCGACTAGGTAAATTAGTTCTCCTAACATTGGGATATATATCCCAAGCACTATTTGGTTTCCCACCCCAATAATTCGTAATAGATTGTAACCCATATCCGCTGTCCCTAAAATACCTAGAACTAAAAGTATTCCTATACCCAGGCCAATAAGCCTAGGTCTATGAGCACGGTCAAGCTGCACGTGATAAAAACAGAAGCAATACAGTATTCCCCTTTTTGATGAACTATAAAGAAAAAATGGAACTAAGAGGATATATACCAATGAAAAATGAAACTTTCATGTGCCATTTGGTCCGACGTTGCTGTAGGCTAGTTTCCTTTTATTCTTCTTTGGTTTTCTCACATGCACACCCTTCTCTGCCACTTGTGCTAAATCTCTGTTTCCTTCCTTTGCCTGGAAACTCCCTATGGACGTCTTACAAACGAAAACTTATTATCACGAAATCAACCATAGGTTGGGGTTTGTGAGATATCTTAAATCAGTAAAATAAAAATAACTGGGCAATTTGAATTGGGTCAGCCCAGTTATTTTTTTCAAGATTTTATCATTCGTGATCGGATGATCATCGGACTCGCTTTTCAGTTCCCATTCGTGGACTTCCAACCAAAATACTTCATAAAAGCCGCCTTTGCCACATAACCTGCTGTACTTCCACCACTCTCCCCAAACTCGACAACCCCAGCGAAGGCAATCTGAGGATTATCATAAGGGGCAAACGCCACAAACACCCCATTGTAGGACCTCTCTAAAGCCGTGTTAACGTTTCCGATCTGGGCTGTTCCAGTTTTAGCTCCCCCGGTAAATTCCGGCAGATCTGCGAAGATCCCTGAAGCCGTTCCAGCATCATCTCCTTCACCAGTAACTACGGCGCGCATCCCTTGTTTGACCGCATCTAAATTAGCTGGAGAAATTGTTACGGTGTTGATAACCTTAGGTTGGTACTGCTGAGCTACCTCCCCTGTGATCGGATTCAACAGTTTATCGACCACATACGGAGTATAGCGCTTTCCACCGTTTACCAAGGTCGCCGTGTAATTGGCCAATTGTAAAGGGGTATAGCTGTTATATCCTTGCCCAATGGAATTGTTGAAACTGTCGTAGAGCTTCCAGTCTACATTTTCATAAACCTTTTGCTTATATTCATCTTCGACTGCATTTTTCTCAGCGTCTTTCTTCGCTTGCAGCTTCTGGCGGCTTAACGCATCCGGGGCCTGCTCCAGTTTGACTGAGTAATCGGCCTCAATGCTTGCCAACTTTTTATCGCGTGCCTTAATATAAGTTGGACCAAAGTACGCTTTCTTCCATTCCGCTGAAGGTGCGATTCCTAATGCTTCTCCTGGCAAATCTATACCACTTTCTACACCTAGCCCAAATTCATTGGCGATTTGGCGTACAAATTCCGGATTGGAATCAAACACTCGGCGACCGATAACTTGAAAATATATATTAGAAGATTTGGCCAGCGCTCGATACAGATTGACAAGGCCAAAGTCGTTCCCTCCCCATTCGGCCGTACCTTGTTGCTGAGCAGCGAGATTTCCCAATGAGGCCTTTTTATCATCAATGAGTTCAGTCGGCGTTGTCAAGTTGAGTTTCAAGGCCGCCATCGCTGTCACCATCTTGAAGGTTGATCCCGGTGCATACACCCCAGACAACGCTCTATTCAGGGAAGCCGCTGGCGCGATTTCATTTGTAAAATACTTCTCAAACATTGCCTCGGAAATAATGCCGGTCAAATCGTTAGGATCCATCCCAGGCCTAGAAGCCATAGCAAGAATCTTGCCTGAATTTACATCCATCACCACGGCAGCCCCAGATTTTGCATTGGGATTAGTGTTCTTTTGAACATCTGCAATCACTTGATCGAGGCTTTCTTCCACAACC